>JASMER010000189.1 GCA_030752195.1 Gammaproteobacteria bacterium | reverse complement strand
TGTACTGGAGCAGGCAGAGGTGGTGGAAACGCTCGTCGAAGCAATTGCTGATTGCGCTTTAGTGATCGGCAGCAGCGCCAGGTCCAGAAGTCTGCCGTGGCCTATGCTGACACCGGAGCAAAGCGCTGAGAAACTCGTTAAGGAGGGTCGGTCTGCACAGGTAGCGCTGGTGTTTGGCAGAGAAGACTCCGGGCTCAATAACGAGGAGCTTCAGCTTTGCCATTTTCATGTTCAGATCCCGGCAAGCTCCGAGTACAGCTCCCTGAATTTGGCAGCCGCGGTGATGGTGCTTTGCTATGAAATTAGAAGAGCGGTACTCTGGGATGAAGAGACAGCCGTTAGGGCAGAGGACGATTACTGGGATCAGGAGAGGGCGACGGTCGAACAAGTGGAATATTTCTATGAACACCTAGAGCGGGTGCTGGTAGAGATAGACTTTCATGATCCGGACAATCCACGCCAGCTCATGCAAAGGATGCGCAGACTTTTCGGCAGGGTCAGGATTGATGCGATGGAAATGAATATTCTTCGGGGAATTCTTACCAATATTGAGCACAAGATACGAGGCCACAGCCCTGATTAGCCTGCCGAGTCTGGTCTCCGGATCACGCCCGGCAAGGAGTCATCCATTAAACAGGTCAAAGACCAAGCGGCTCGAAACAGCGACTCAGTTATCTACAGCGTTGCGGGCAATTTGTTGCGTTGATGACGCCCGCTAGCGATGACGGCGGACCGATGCTTTTACTCTGGGCTTTTTAGCCGGCGGAATGAGGCTGTTTTTTCCCGTGCCGATCAATTCCTCTCTTCCGAGCCGTTTCAGTGATTCCCGTAACAGCGGCCAGTTTTTCTCATCGTGATAGCGCAGGTAAGCTTTTTGTAGCCGCCGCTGATCGATGTCTTTGCTGACGCTAAGTTTGTCACCCTTGTATCGAAGTTTTTGAAGTGGATTTCTTTCCGAGTAGTACATTGCGGTGGCGAGCGCCATGGGAGAGGGGTAGAAAGTCTGAACCTGGTCTGGCTTGAAATTATGGTTTTTCAGCCACAGGCTCAAGTTCAGCATGTCCTCTTCATCACATCCCGGGTGGGCGGCGATGAAATAGGGAATCAGGTATTGCTTCTTGCCAGCTTTTTTTGAATAGAGGTCAAACAGGCGCTTGAATTCATCATAGGCGGAAATGCCAGGCTTCATCATCTTAGAAAGGGTCTTGTCCTCGCTGTGCTCTGGCGCGATTTTGAGATAGCCGCCTACATGATGGGTCACCAGTTCTTGTATATATTCCGGATCTCTCAGTGCCAGGTCATATCGCAATCCTGAAGCAATGGCGATACGCTTCACGCCATCAATCGCCCGTGCTTTTCGGTAGAGTTGAGTGGTCGGGGTGTGGTCAGTATTGAGATGCTTGCAGATGTTCGGGTAAACACATGACAGCCTTTTACATCTTCTCTGGATCGCAGGGGATTTGCAATTGAGCTTGTACATGTTCGCGGTGGGGCCGCCGAGGTCAGAAATCGTTCCCGTAAAGCCCGGTACCTGGTCCCTGATTTTCTCGATCTCCCGAAGAATACTGTCTTCAGAACGACTCTGTATGATTCTGCCTTCGTGTTCAGTAATTGAGCAGAAAGTACAGCCGCCAAAGCAGCCACGCATTATGTTCACTGAGGTTTTGATCATGTCGTAAGCTGGAATTCTTGCGTCGCCGTAAATCGGGTGAGGTCGCCGTTGAAATGGCAAGTCAAACACCCAGTCCATCTCCTCGGTTTTCAGTGGAATGGGAGGAGGATTGACCCAGACATCTTTGGTCCCATGTTTTTGCACCAGGGGTTGTGCGTTATATGGGTTAGCTTCCTGGTGAAGTACTCTGGATGCATGAGCGTAGAGTATAGGGTCATTTGTCACTTTATTAAAAGAGGGTAGTCTGATGTAGCTAGTGGACTTGTCGAATTTAGTCTGGCGCTGCAGAGGTAGCGGGATAATTTTGACGGGTACCGCCTCTTCGCGCTCGCTTTGTGCACTGCGCTCGTCGTTCAGTTCCTGCTTGCTGTGTTGGTACTCGTAGGGGTTGGGTAATTTGTCGATTTTGGCCGGCCAATCGATCCGGGTTGAATCTATCTCGGTCCAGCCTTCTGGCGGATGGTTGCAGACCCTTGCAGTGCCGCGCATATCCCAACAATCCTCGATTGATTTCCCTGCGGCCAGCTCTGTTGCCAGATCGACAAGTGCTCTCTCTGCATTGCCGTACAGCAGGATGTCAGCATTGGAGTCAATCAGGATAGAGCGCCGGACTTTGTCACTCCAGTAGTCATACTGCGCAATGCGCCGGAGGCTCGCTTCGATGCCGCCTATGACTATGGGAGTATTATAATAGGCCTCGCGGCATCTCTGGCTGTAAACGATTACCGAGCGATCTGGTCTTTTGCCAGCCTCTGCATTGGGGGTGTAGGCGTCATCACTGCGAATTCTGAGGTCTGCAGTATACCGGTTGATCAGTGAATCCATGTTCCCGCCGGTGATGCCGAAGAAGAGATTCGGTTCGCCTAGCTGCTTGAAGGGCTCGGCTGAATCCCATTCAGGCTGGGCGATAATGCCGACCCGGAAGCCCAGTGCTTCCAGCAGACGCCCGACGACCGCCATCCCGAAACTTGGGTGATCAACGTAAGCGTCTGCGGTAACAATTATGATGTCGCAGCTGTCCCAGCCCAGTTCATTCATCTCATCTCTGGACATGGGAAGAAATGGCGCGGGGCCAAAACACTCTGCCCAGTATTTCGGGTAGCTGAAGATGGCTTGGGGTTTCGCCTCGTAGCGGCGTGGAGCGAGCGGCTTGGTGAGTGACATACAAAACTTCCTTAGACCTGGAGTATAGCAGACCTGTCGCTCTGTCCAGAATCTTGTCCGGCGGTTCTGACTGCGGCTCTCTGCCTTTCGGGAGCCTGACACTCATCTAAGACTGCAGTCGATGTCTCAACACCCGCTTTTCTGAGCAGTCCAAGGTTTGCTGTAAAGCAAAACGCCCGCGTTCAGGCGTTTCCTTGTCGGTCGGTGATGGCGGCTACCTGATAAGCGCAGCGGCGGGCGCCATCCAGCAGATAGTCCGTTCGTTCAATAGTGGCCCGGCCGGCAAGCAGTGTTGATAAAAGACGCAGTTCGCTGTGGCAATAGTGCCGGCTGGATTGCGCGGCATTGTAAACAGGGCAGTGGTTCTGGATAAGCAGCCAGCCGTTCGGTATCAAGCGAACCTCGGCCATGAAGCCCTCCTCTGAGCGCAGTTCGGCCAGCTTGCTGAGTTGGGAGGCCAGGTCGCTCTCTGTCCGTTGCAGTGCCTTTCGATACCGGTTTAGATCAGCATCCTGATTGCCGAGGATGATCTTCTGTAAAGCCTCGTCACCAAACTGATCGCGGACGCGGGTGATAAGCGTCACGCAAGCTTTGTCGTGGGCATCCGGAAATTGCCGGTGGCCCGCGTCGGTCAGCTGCCAGTAGTGCGCCGGACGGCCTCTAGTTTGGTGATTTTCAGCTGTTGTGGTCACCAGGCCTCGAGCTGCAAGTTCGTTGAGATGCTGGCGGACACCCATGGTGGTGATGTCCAGATGCTTGGAGAGTATCTTGACTGATTGGGGCCCTCGCGTTTTTAAGCGCTG
>JASMER010000188.1 GCA_030752195.1 Gammaproteobacteria bacterium | reverse complement strand
AACGGGCCTGTACCATTCGAGGTATACCGGCGAGATCCTTCTTACCCTCAACATCGATGTAGCCGAAGCCCCGCAGTAAGGCCAGTAATGTCTCATGCTGCGCATAGCCATGCTCCAGCAACAACCAGCCTCCTGATACCAACTTTTCCCTCGCCTGAGCCCCAATGGACTGCAGATCCCGATAACCATTTGATTCAGCGCGCAACGCCATAACGGGCTCATAACGCAGCTCTCTCAGTGACAGATACGGATCTTCCGGAGCGATGTAGGGTGGATTGGCGATAATTATATCCATTGACCCGCTTGGCAACGGGTCACACCAGGAACCTTCCTGAAAGTCGACGTTAGTCAAGCCCAGAGTCTCCCTGTTTTGTCGGGCGATCTCCAAGGCGTCGAGGCTAGTGTCTGTCCCTGTGATGCGCCAAAGAGGTCTTGATTGCCCAACGGCCAGCGCAATGGCACCACTGCCGGTACCAAGATCCGTGACCCTTAGCGACTTTGCAGAGTCGCCGAGTTCGAGCGCAGTTTCGACCAACAATTCCGTCTCCGGTCGGGGGATCAGAACTGCAGAGGAAACCTTAAGCGTCAGATCCCAGAAACTTTTCTCACCCAGCAAGTAGGCAATGGGTTCTGATTGAGCGCGTCGCCTGACCAGTACGTCAAACCGCTGACAAACGACACAACTTAGGGTTTGTTCGGGATGCGCATATAAATAGCTGCGCTCAACTGAAAGGGTGTGAGCAAGCAGGAGTTCCGCATCGAGCCGCGGCGAATCGCTCTGTGAAAGCTCGCCCGCGGCGACGTCAAGCGCCTGCTTAATCGTGACGGTCACGTCGGTTTAATCCTCTGCTGCCACACTAGCGAGCAAATCCGCCTGATATTCATTGATCAGCGGCTGCACAACCGATCCCAGTTCGCCCGCCATGATCTCCGTCAAATTATAAAGAGTGAGCTTGATCCGATGATCTGTGACCCGGCCCTGCGGGTAGTTATAAGTGCGAATTTTTTCCGACCGGTCACCACTGCCCACCAACTTGCGTCGGGCATCCGATTCTTCCTGTTGTTGCTCTTTCTGAGCCTGATCAAGCAACTTTGCCTGCAGCAGCGACATGGCTCGGGCTTTGTTCTTGTGCTGAGAGCGTTCATCCTGACACTCGACAACGATACCGGTGGGCAGATGCGTAATTCGGATCGCGGAATCGGTTTTATTCACGTGCTGTCCACCCGCACCGCTGGCCCGAAATGTATCGATGCGCAAATCCGCCTTGTTCAAATCAACTTCATCAACTTCTTCCAATTCAGGCAGAATGGCTACCGTACAGGCCGACGTATGAATCCTTCCCTGCGTTTCCGTCTCCGGAACCCGTTGAACCCGGTGGGCACCTGATTCGAATTTGAGCTTCTCATAAACGCCCTTGCCTTCAATACGGGCAATAATTTCCTTGAAGCCGCCATGCTCCCCCGGGCGCTCGTTGATTATCTCTGACCTCCATTTCTGTGACTCAGCGAAACGCGAGTACATCTTGAACAAATCACCCGCAAAAATTGCCGCCTCATCGCCACCGGTGCCAGCGCGTATTTCAAGAAACACATTACACGAATCCTTTGAATCCTTCGGTAGCAATAGCTTCTGCAGGTCAAGGTCCAGCTGCGCCAACGCCTCCTTTGCCTGTTTGATTTCATCCTCTGCCATAGCGCGAATGTCGGGATCGTCGTCGGCGACGATTTCCCGGGCCTGCTCCAGATTCGCGCTGATTTCCTGAAAGCGGTTAAAGGTTTTTACCACTTCTTCTTGCTCCGAATATTCTTTGGAAAGCTCCCTGAACTGATTCTGATCTGAAATAACATCAGAATCACTCAGAAGTGCCTCGAGCTCGTCAAATCGGTCTTTAAGGTTTTCCAGTTTGAGTCGAATCGAATTTTTCATGGGGCATTTTCTATTTCTATAGAAGTGATCTTTCAGGCATTATTCGTTCTCATCCAGATCGAACAATTCCCGGACGAGTTCGAGTATTTCATCTCTTCCTTCAGCGCTTGCACGCTTCATCTGCACACTGGGAGTGTGAATCAGCTTGTTGGTCAGACTCCGCGCCAAGTTTTCTACAACAGCTTCTGTCTCTTCACCTTTCTGAATCGCCTTATGTGCTTTTTCCAGCTCAAGCGTTCTGATGGAATCGGCTTTGTCCCGAAAGGCTTTAAGCGTGGTGACCGCATTTAAGGAACTTAACTTCTTCTGAAACGCCTCAACTCCCCGCTCGATTATTGAATGCGCCTGCTGCGCAGCCTCCTCCCGGCTCTTCTGGCTGTCCTCAATGACTTCGCTTATGTCATCAATACTGTATAGATAGGCATCCGCAACCTGACCCACTTCCTGCTCGATATCCCGGGGCACGGCCAGATCGATCAATAGCATGGGTTTGTGCTTGCGCGCCTTCAGCGCTCGCTCCACCGCCCCTTTACCCAGCAAAGGGAGCTGGCTGTTGGTCGACGACACCACAATGTCGGCGTCGTTCAGTCTCTCAGGGATCTCAGACAACAGTGCCCCAACGGCGCTGAAGCGGTCCGCAATATCAAGGGCGTTGTCCAACGTGCGATTGGCAACGATCAGAGACCTGATGCCCCTTTCAACCAGATGCCTCGCCACCAGTTCAATCGTACGACCAGCGCCAATCAGCAACACAGTCAGACTTGGCAAATCGCTAAAAATGCGGTCAGCAAGAACCGCTGCAGCGTAGGCAACAGATACTGGACTTTCACCAATTGCCGTTTCGGTACGAACCTCCTTAGCGATGGAAAACGCGGCCTGAAAAGCCCGCCCGAGCGCTGCGCCAACGGCGTCGTTATCTGTTGAGAATGCAAAGGCAGACTTAATCTGACCCAGAATTTGCGGCTCCCCGAGAATCATGGAATCAAGGCCACAAGACACCCGCATCAGGTGACGAACCACCTCTATACCCTCATAGAAATAGCAACTTTGCTCCAGGTGACCCGAGTTTAGGTCGTGGTACCGGGATAACCATTCGATGAGTGGACGGAACTGTAGTTCGCCATTGGGCGTGTGATCAACAGTAAAATCGACATAGATTTCAGTCCGATTGCACGTTGAGACAATAACGGCCTCGGCGACTGCCGGCAGTGCCATCAGATCGCTTAAAGCCTCGCTGATAATAGCTGGCGGGAACGCGACCTTCTCACGCAGATCAATCGAAGCGGTAGTGTGGTTAATCCCAACTAACAGGAGCGCCATAAATCTTTCAAACCGTCAGTTGTCATTCAGGCAGGCAGTGACGCCGTCAAAAGGGCACCTATAGTACTAAAATTCGCCCGAGCATGCTCATTTCATACCAGTAGATGAAGAGAAAGCAAAATCAGAAAGGTAGCCGAGAATAAGTGATACAAACAGAGCCTCGAAGCGTATATTATTCAGTCGTTAGAACATAGGCAGCACAATTACCGGGCCGGCCAGAGGTCGAAGCTGCCACCTTAAACCCGGACGACAGAACTTTAACTATGTTAATCCGAATTATTCTATGCTTCTGCGCTTCCGTGTGGTTGAGCGCATGCAGCAGCATCCCAACCCGGTCTGACTCTTCCTCTGTGGCGGCAGCCACCCGAGACCAAATCAACAAGCAACCGCAGACGGCCGCTGCGCCGGAAACGGCAGTTGAGTAC
>JASMER010000187.1 GCA_030752195.1 Gammaproteobacteria bacterium | reverse complement strand
TCCGGTGAACCCTTCAGGCGGTGATCGAAAGAAGGGTTCACTGGCGGCGGTGGCGGCACGAACGGCGGCACTTCCATAGGAAGCAGAAAAATAGGCGGCTGATCTTCCGGTGGAGTGGTAGCCCGGCTGAGGCTCCTTATCGAGCAGCACAACACTGGCGTCTGAAGCCAGCTCAGCTGCGACAGAGGCTCCTGCAATGCCGGCGCCGATCACCGCAAAATCATAATGCTCCCGCATAAGGTTCAGGGTGACGCGAAGTCGATGCGGGCGACTCTGACCTCAGGACCTTCACTGATATCTGTCCAGGTGACGAACAAGTCATCGCCAATCGTTTCAATGATCGGAAAACCGCTGCGTCTGGAAGCATTCATTCTTGCGACAACTGTGGTATCAATCAATGATCCACCCGCGCTGAAGCGTGAAACGGTAAGCTCAGCTGTTTCATCTGTCGTATCCAGCCAGCTCACTGCAACCTGCCCGTTGGCAAGAATTGTCGTGTCAATGCGGCCGATGGTGTCGGGACCTGATACCAGTATGGGTGCCGAAAAGTGTTCGCCACTGTCAGTGGACAGGGCGAGTTGAACCTTAGGCGAATCATCCTTAGCTGTAAACCAGCCGACGGCCACAAAGTGCCCCTGCGCCGCTACAGAAGGCCCGTTCACCGGACAGCCAGCAATTTCCCACTGATCATCGTGAATGGCAACCGGAGGCGTCCAGTCGCCATTTGCGTAGCGCGTGACATAGATATCCCTGATCTCTTCTGAAGAACGATCGCGGTAGACGATAATCGGCCCGGCAGCGGACATGGCGGCGCTGGTCTGACAGCAGTCACACACGCGAGCATCTAGCTCCCATTCGCTCAGCGTTTCACCACGGGCGCTGAATATTCCGGCGCGCAGCGTCATTTCGCCATACCCCGCTTCCGTTTTGGTATTGCGACCGTCGAGCCAGGACATCAGAGTGTTGCCGTTGCCAACAGGCAGCATAGACACAAACCCATGCTCAGCACTCACGCCATCTTTGTGCGGCGTAATGGTGTCGCTCCACGCATCGGTTCGAGCGTCATAGAACCGGGCATTAATGTCGTAATCGTAAGTTCCTTCAGCGCTCATGCGCAGCCAGTGCGCCGCTTTATTCTCCGCGCTTACTGACAGCACCGGAAAATCCGCCCAATTGATGAACCAATCTTCGCCCTGTCTGACCAGTTGCGGCTTACCCCAGCGAGTTTCCTTCAGCGTCGAATAATATAGGCCAGCAGAGCCTTCTGCCTGCGTGACCCAGGACAGATATAGGTTGCCTGATTCATCACTGACGACACGCGACAAACTGCTATTTTCAGCTGCAGGTGAAGACAGCAGTTCAACGTCGGCGGCATGCGCAGGGGCCAGTAAAACCAAAGCCGATACGACACTGGCTAAAAGTTTTTTGCATACGCCGGGAACGTCACCGAATTGCGCGGTTGAGGTTTCTGAGATCAGCGGTCTTAAGATTACTCTTTCTTTCACTGCATCTTTCACGTCTTTTGTCCTATCTCTTATACGGCCTTTTCTCTCGGCTTTTCACTAGACCTTCTTACCTGGGCTTTTCACCAGATTTTCCCTCAGTCTTGGTTCAATTCTCAGTAGCCGGACGCCTTTGTTTTGAGTGTGAGGTTTTGTTTCCCAAGGTGCAGTACTTTCAATCACTGTCGATTCGTTAGTCTTTGGCCTCATCCAATAATGCGCCCTTCATCAAAAGTTGCTCCCTGATTTCGGCATCGGTTTGCATGCCGATCAGTTTCGCCACCGCTTCACCGTCAGGAGAAAGCAAATAGGTGGTTGGCAGAACATCAGGTGGTCGCAGACCCAAGCGCGCGACTTCCTCATTAGTCAGCACGGGAAATTTGATTTCAAGTTCCTCGGCGATTTCCAGGGTCAGCGCCATCGGGTCTTCATCAAAGTTTACGCCAACGACAGCGACACCCTGTGCCGCCAGATCCAGGCTCAAGGCATTAAGCATGGGTATTTCAATCCGGCAAGGCGCGCACCACTCTGACCAGTAGTTCACCACCCGCCATTTGCCAGTGCCCGGCGCCTCGTCGGCAGGGAATGCCGGCAAGCTGAAACCGCCAACAGCGACAAGCAACAGCCCGAGCGCTGTGAGTCTGCTGACTTCCCTCTTCAGTACATTCATGTCTCTATTCCCTCGTCTGAACCCTTATCCAGACTTTCCACCCCTCTCGCGCGATAACTATCATCAGGCTTGCCGGTGGCAGCGGCAATTGCCGAGAGCAACCAGTTTCGAGGAATTCATGGCATCGTTCAAGCCCGAACTGACCACTCTCCCAAGTCTCGGTGCAAAGCGCATGAGAAAACCGCAACAACAGCACGGAAAAAACCCATGTAGAGCGAGCACCTCTAGGCTAATTCCTAGCCTTAAGCGCCGCGTCAGAATCGCAGCCCATGCGCTAAAGATCATCCAGCAGAATTGTCAACAACAGTCCGTCTCGGGATCGGATGCCTTCAGTCCCGTTGAACCGCTGCCATTCCAGTAAGAGCTGGCGTGAAGGTGAAAAGGTCCAGTTCACACCCACCTTCGCAGAAACGATAGTTTTATCTGACAGAAATTGATCCATGTTATTTTCTAACTCACGGTCGACATTGGCCTCTACGTAGGCCACTGCGCCGGGGATGCTCGCCAGAGGCCACATCTGCAGATAGCCGGTCCGGATAAAGCCCAAGCGCTCATGATCTCCGAACGGCTCCGTGACCGTCATGCCAAAGTTGTTTTGCTGGGGTTCATACTGATTCGACAGATAATGAAGCCCGGTACGCCATTGTCCTCTTCCGCCAAAGGCATTGGCGGCTCTGATGACGTCGACGTTTGAGATCGTCCTGCCGTTGTCGACCGGGTTTATTATCGGTTGAGGCATGAGATCCGGTCGATTCATTCCGTTTTCACCCTGCCAGTTCAGAAATTCTGATCTGAAGGAGACCGCCCAGTCGTCGGAAATTTTTGCTCCGCCCTCCAGCCTGAGCCCGACACCATCGCCAATCCTGTAACCATCTACAAATTTTGGTCTGCCAATATTTTCTTCTGTAATGAAACTAAGTCCGAGATATTGTGGATTTCCCGCGCTGCTATTGCGCATCGCCATGACGCCAAGATCGAAGCGCTTGACGCTCGCTCTAAGCAGGTCTGACACTTCGAAGTCAACGTGCCTAGCAGTGGTCTTAAGGAAAAAAGCCGTTTCGCCTACTTGCCCGATATCCAGTACAGAATTGAACTGGCCAATCGCACTTGAAGAGGTAAATTTCCTGTCGCCAGCAGGCACAGCGGCAGAAGAAAGCTTCGCAATGCGATACGTGTTATTTCTCATCAAAAGTGCCCCGAGGGGAGCATCCAGGGCGATACTTCTCCTAAGTCCCGACATGCCGAGTGCACGGCGCATCATAGGCACGTCCAGAGCATCATTACTTTGCCCCCAAGCAGGCGATACCACCAGAAACAGAGAACTCAGCGCCCCGCCCAACCAAAGCAGGACGATCGCTGTGAGGCGACGCCTTGCGCAAATCCGTGCTTGTAACATTTTTTATCTCCCAAGACGCCTTCCTCCCGCGAGAAGTAGGCGCCGTTCAGTCAGACCCTGTGTCCCAGCCGCGACCCTGATAGCGGATTACCGCCTTCAAGCGCTCATGCTGCGAATAATTCAATTAGCAAAGGTACAGAG
>JASMER010000186.1 GCA_030752195.1 Gammaproteobacteria bacterium | reverse complement strand
ACATGGTGCCCACCCCTGTTGCATGAAGATCACCGGATATCACTATCGGGTTGCGGTGCTTCATGTCCGCCAGAGACTGCATGATTCTGTCATGCTGGTCAGCCCAGCCCTGTCGCCAGTGTGGCTTTGGAATCTGAGTGCTCAGCTCGCCGGTTTCAGGATGCAAGACATCCGGATACCACTCCCCCCACTTTCCTGCTGTCCAGCCGGGTGGATTGGACGGGACGTGAATCAGATGCCGTGTGTCTGTTGAGGCGGTCCGCTCGGCGAGCCAGTTTTCGACGGTTCGATCCAGAAACACCGAGTTGAGATCTCCCACATTGAGAGTGCGCCTGACGTCATACAGCAGAACCTCCAGTAAATCTCCGTAACGCAGTGTGCCAAAGCTCTCGGAAAGCTCGCCGCGTTCTGAGTTTGTGGTATAGGGTAGACCGACAGAGCGATTTGCGTCGGGGAGAAATTCTGGGTAATACAGCTGTTGAGTCGTCCGGGCCAGCTGCAGCTGGAACCAGGGCACCGGATAGGTCAGGGGCGAGTCATTCTCCCAGTGATCATGGTCGTCCTGAAGGAAATAGACGGGTGTTGACCGGAAGGTGGTGCCGTAAAGTGGCACGATCTGGGGGCCGGCGGCGAGTTTCAGGGCCATTTCGTTGCTGCTACCGAGCACTCTGTTTGCGAAGTCAAAGTTGGACTGTCGTCCCTGCGCACTTAATTCGCCCGCCTGTTCTCCCTGCCAGGTGTGCAGATCCCAGTAGATGTGATCGCCATTGGCAATCGTGGCTTGTGGTGCGAAGGACAGGCCTCTCTGTAAAATTCTCTTGCGAATCGCAACGGGTAAATTGTCTCGACGGTCCCCGATGCCGAAATATTCCCCTTCACGGCCACCGGCGCAGGTGTAAAACATGACCCTTACCCGGTCAGGATTTTGCTGTGGTGAAGGAAAGGTAGAAAGCGGCCAGGATTCACACAATGAATTGCCTGCGCCGTCCCGGAGCGTGAGTTCATACTGCGTATCGGGACGCAAATCGGAAGTGTAGAACTGCCAAAATTGGCCTGCAGTGTCGTTCAAGATACCGACTGTCTCGCGGCGGTTTGACCCTTCCCGGATCCGCAGGGTCGGTGCTGACTCAAGAGGGCGGTTGAACGAGGCTTTGATCAGGAAGGTCGAATGATTTACAGCCGGTAGCAGATGTCTGACGACCCCGGCATCCCAATTTTCTTCAATCGGGTTGAGATCCTGCTGCGCCATGAGTTCATGCCAGGGCCAGGCTGATAGCCAGGCGCCAGCCATGCTGCCGGCGCCTTTCCTCAGGAATTGTCGACGCCCGCGAGAAGACAGATAAACCTCTTTGTTGTTTTTGTTCTTCATGAATTTCTCCAGATGATGTTCCGCGGCCGGTCTGCTCAGGTCGCGAGTCGCGTTCAGTAAGCGAACCTGTCCCGGGCAGCAAATTGGTCGCCCAGCAGATTTCCAACAAACAGTTCCAAGGGGGGCGGACCAATTAGGTTAGTCATCAGATCCTACCGCAAGTGTTGCGCCACGGCGACTAGTCTGAGGGCAGAGCGCGCTGTGGGCACGCTCCTCAATCTTATGGTAGTGTTCAGCGGTCCGTGTGCAACACGCGCCAGTTCTGAGTAACAACCCTAAAAACAATCAGGAACCGCATTATGAATTCCCCACTTCGTTTCGCTGCTCTGTTTTTCGTGGCCCATTGTTTTGTGATCTTTCCGACGGCCGCGACCGCGCAGTTCGGGGCCCCTCCCGGCTGGGTCACGCCGCACCCACCTTTCAAAATCATCGGCCCGCTATATGGGGTCGGTATGCTTGATCTGAGTGTCTTTCTGCTTACTTCGGAGGAAGGCCACATTCTGATTAATACCGGGCTGGTCGATTCGACTCAGCACATCCAGGACAATATTGAAGCGCTGGGATTTGATTTTCAGGACATCAAAATACTGTTGACAATGCAGGCTCACTGGGACCACACCGCTGCTATGGCTGAGATTAAAGCGCTAACCGGCGCCGAGGTCTGGGCAACACCGAAGGATGCCCGAATTTTAGAAGATGGCGGATTCAGCGACCCTCACTTTGGCGGCAGGCAGAGCTTTGAACCGGTAACCGTTGACCGGCGCATCACCCAGGGCGACATTATTACGCTTGGCGATCTTCGTATTGAAGTCCACGAGCATCCCGGCCACACCGAGGGCAGTTCTAGCTACACGTTCAGCGTCGGGGAGCAGGGCCGGGATTATTTAGTTGGCGTGATCAACATGGGAACGATTAACAGCGGTAAGCGTCTGGTGGTCGAGCCCACCTATGAAAATGTCGCGTCAGATTTTGCGTCAACTTACAACGCCCAGAAAAAATTGCCGATTGATATCTGGGTTTCCGCGCACAATGGCCAGTATGACATGCACAGCAAGTATCAAATCGGACAGGCCTACTCACCGGAGACTTTCTATGATCCGGCGGGCTATGTGCGCGCCATAGAGCGGCTGGAAACGGCGTATCTGGAGGTCATTTCGGATGAACTCGATGATTAAGTGCGTTCAGAGTTCAGATTCTCAGATACAGCAGGTTGCGATCCCTTAGATCCGCCCTGGCGCTGTCATTCCAGCGGAAAGTCTCCTTGCGCTGAGCAAAAGGTTCATATTCAAAAGGTGGTTTGTCCGGATATTTTTGCTGCCGAGCGTCAAAGGCGTATCCGATTACCCTCGATCTTTGCCGGATAATTTCATCGGTGTAGACCTGAGCCGGGCTGTGGATGCCCGCGCCTTTCACATTCAGCACAGAGCTGCGGCTGGCTTCGTTCAGGGCGTGCCGGTTATTCGGTACGCCGGTGATACTGCAGCACCAGCGGCGTGCATCTCATAGCACCCAAGGACCATTTTCGGTTTCTTCGTCAGTACGTTTAATTTCTGAGTCTCGCAACCCACTGTTTATGGGACCTCCTCCAGGCGATTTGCGACAAAAACCGCCTCAGGTGTATGCTGCAGGCTTGCGGTTCGCGCTCATTGTCACTGTGAGGAAACATATCATGCGACGACGATCTCTCTCCCAAACACTGGCGGCTTACGCCTTGCTCGCCTGCTCTGCCGTCAGTGCGGAGGATTATCTGGTGCCCCGGCTTGCGAATGGTCAGCCTGATTTTTCGGGCGTATGGACAAACGACACTATCACGCCTATCGAGCGACCGGCTGCGTTGTCAGACAGAGCATTTCTCAGCGAGGATGAAATTGCCTCGATGGAGCAGAACATCGCGCAGCGGCGTGAGCGTAACGACAATAATATTGTGGTTGAAGCGGGCGGCAGCGTTGGCGGCTACAATCAGGTCTGGCTCGATTCCGGAGATACCGTTCTCTCGACCGGTCAGACATCTATGATAATTGATCCCCCGAACGGGCGTGCGCCCATTCTCGAGTCTGCGCTGGCGACGCGGGATTTCTATTTTGCCAACGTGGAGAATGACTACATCTATCACACGGTTTGGGATCGCTGCATCACGAGAGGGGTGCCGGGCTCCATGCTGCCGGCAGGCTATAACAATGCCTATCGTTTCCTGCAGACCGACGACAGCTTCACTATCGTCTATGAGATGATCCATGACGTGCGCACCATCTCGCTGAACAAGAGCGCACACATCGATGACAAGGTGAAGCTATGGATGGGGGATTCAGTGGCGCGCTGGGATGGTGACACGCTGGAGATAGAAACGACCAACTTCAATGATCGGGGCATGCTGGCCAACAGCATGGCGGGAGGACGCCTTAAGGGCGTGCCGATCTCTGAAGATTTTCACGTGCTTGAGCGCTTCACCCGGGT
>JASMER010000185.1:285-3823 GCA_030752195.1 Gammaproteobacteria bacterium | reverse complement strand
TTCTTGCTGTGGACTTTTATGTTAGCTGGATGGATGCTATCGGTGGGTATCTTCAGCAAAAGCATGCCGGAGGAATTTGTGGCGCGGGTCCTTGGGGTGCTGGGAATTCTGATCTTTGGCTACATTTTATTTATGGTGGCGACTTCTAACCCGTTCGATCGTATTGTGCCTCTGCCGCCGGCCGATGGCGCGGATCTCAATTCGGCTCTGCAGGATATCGGTTTCATACTGCACCCGCCGACGCTGTATATGGGCTACGTCGGATTTTCTGTCGTTTTCGCCTTTGCCGTTGCCGCACTTTTAAGCGGTCGGATGGATGCTGCCTGGGCCCGTTGGTCCCGCCCGTGGGCTAATGTGGCGTGGGCGATATTGACCGTGGGAATAGCCCTTGGCAGTTGGTGGGCATATTATGAGTTGGGCTGGGGCGGATGGTGGGCATGGGATCCCGTAGAAAATCCCCCCATGATTACGTGGCTGTTCGGTACGGCGTTGATTCACTCTTTGGCGGTGACTGAGAAGCGTGGGATGTTTAAGAGCTGGACTGTGCTGCTGGCAATCCTCGCTTTCTCCGGCAGTCTGCTGGGTACGTTTATCACGCGCTCCGGTCTGCTTACCTCGGTACATGCGTTTGCCAGTGACCCTTCAAGGGGGTTCTTTATTCTGGGCATACTGGGTATTTCGATCGGGGGCTCTCTTCTGCTCTACGCGCTGCGAGCGCCTATGATAAAGGGTAGCTTCGGTTTTGAGTATACATCGCGAGAGTTCTTTTTGTTGGTGAATAATGTGATTCTAGTGGTATCGGCGGCGTCGATCTTTTTAGGGACTTTGTTTCCAATGGTCTATCAGGCCGTCACTGACGATCTGATCAGCATCGGGCCTCCGTACTTCAATACCATTTTTGTGCCTCTGATGATGCTGCTGTTTGTATTTGTTGGTATCGGCCCGTTAAGTCGCTGGAAACGGACCTCTTGGGTCTATCTTGCGGCGCAACTTGGTAAGGTGTTATTCGCCAGCTTGGTGGTTGGCCTTATCGTTCCTTTAATAGTGCTAAGCAAATTTTCTCTGGCGGCAACCATAACACTGATCCTCGCCAGTTGGATTGTATGTGCCATCGGTAAAGACATCAGCAATAAAGTCGCAAACAAACGGTCGACTCTTGCTGGTCTTAAATCTTTGAGTTTGAGTTACTACGGTATGGTGCTCGCCCACATCGGAATTGCTGTAATGCTCATCGGCGCTGCCCTTACCAGTTTCTTCTCTGAGGAGCGGAGTGTATTGCTGGCGCCCGGCGAATCGGTCGAACTGGGGGGTTACCTCTTCACGTTGGAAGGAAGCGAGCGTATTGAGGGTCCCAACTACATCGGCGATGAGGCTGAACTCACTGTGATCAACGACGGTGAACTGCTCACAGTATTGTATCCTCAGCGCCGCCTGTACGTAGCCAGCGGAACACCTTCGACCGAAATGGCCATTGATGCGGGCTTTTTCCGTGACCTGTTTGTCACACTGGGTGAAGAGAAAGGATCTGGCGCCTGGTCAATGACTCTGTACGTTAAACCTTTTGTGCGTTGGATCTGGCTGGGTGCAATATTTATGGCGATCGGCGGTTCGCTGGCTGCGGGAGACAAACGCTACCGCCGGCTTCGGATAGAGGCGGCAGAAAAATCTCGCATGAGGTCTAAAACACAAACCGCAGCCGAGTTGCAGCCAGCATGATGGTCATATTAGTCGAGGAGAAAAGTAGGAGCGTCAGAATGTATGCATTTCAGGGTGGACCGACATGGGCAGACTAGCGTTTTACTTGCCGGTCGCTGGTTTTCTGGCTTTGGCTTTACTGCTCTGGCGAGGTCTATTTCTGGATACCAAAGAGCTGCCTTCGATGCTCATTGATAAGCCGATGCCGCAGTTTCAGCTTCGCACCGTGGATGGAGAGACAGTCACCAATGCCAGTCTGCCCGAACAGACCTTTCTCCTCAACGTCTGGGGCAGTTATTGTCTACCATGCCTTGTGGAGCATCCTACTTTTATGCGTCTTTCTGAGGAAGGTTCGATACCCGTGGTTGGCGTGAATTACAAGGATCAGTCGGAGCTTGCTAAAAGCTGGCTGGAGACCAACGGTAATCCTTTTGCGTTCAGTATTGAGGACGCCAACGGCAGGTTTGGCATAGATCTCGGAGTGTATGGAGCGCCCGAGACCTACCTGGTTGATTCTGAAGGGGTGATCCGATATCGGCACGTCAGTGTATTGGATGAAACCGTCTGGGCTGAGGAATTTTTGCCCGCGATTGCTGAACTGCAAGCGGAGAGCCGCTGATGTTCTTAAATGTGATGTCCAATTCTCTTTGGGCTTCGGCTCACTGGATTCTTCTGCTTACGGCTGTTTTTACAGCCGTGCCTATAGCGCATGCTCAGGTCGATACCTTTGAATTTCAAAATGTGGAGCAGCAGCAGAGATTCAGACAATTGTCTGATGAATTGCGTTGTCCCATGTGTCAGAACACGAACCTCACGGGGTCCAGCGGTGGCGTTGCTGAGGATCTGCGGCGCGAAATTCATCGCATGATTCTGGAAGGCATGACGAACTCAGAGATTGAGCAGTTCATGTTCGAACGATATGGTGATTTTATTTTCTACAAACCGCGTTTGCGTATGGAGACCCTGTTCCTTTGGTTTGGGCCGCTTATCTTTTTGCTGATTGGTGGCGCTGCTGCAATCGCCATCTCACGCAAAGCCAGTCTGACAGGGCAAAAAAATTCGGAACTGGATGATGCGCAGCGAGAAAAACTGCAAGCTTTACTGAAGGCTAAGGGCTAAGCGGCTCGGCTGGAGGGTTTCATCGTGTTTTGGATAGTCACCGCAGGACTATTTCTACTCGCTGCACTGTTCGTTGTAGGACCGCTCTGGCTGCGTGCAAGCTCTCAGCTCGCCGACTCTGGTGAACTGCGTAAGCAAGCCAATATTGCGCTTTTTCAGGAGCGTAGCGACGAACTTGAGGCAGAATTGTCTGCTGGTAATCTGGACCAGCAGCAGTTTGATCTGTTGCTGTCTGAACTGCAGCTGGGGTTGCTGGCTGATGTCGAGCTGGAAGAGAAGGCTGCTTCCTCCGCAAATGTGAATCCCAAAAACGCCAGCAATAACCAGGGGGCGTTGGAATCGCTGACTACGCCGACCTTTCTGGTTCCTCTGGCATTTGTAGTGGCTTTGCCGGTCTTAGCATACGGGCTTTATAGTCACTGGGGTTATATCGACGAAGTGCAGGTAATGGATTTGTTTCAGCGCACTGTCGATAATCAGGAAGACAGCAATGAGACCCGCGAACTGATTGTTGCGCTTGGCGAGCTGGCACAAACCAATCCGGACATGCCATGGGCATTTTACTTTCTCGCCGAAAATTTTGCGGCGGTTGGACTGTTCGAGGAAGCGCAGATTGCTTACCAGAGGGCAGCAGATTTACTCGATGCGACGCCCGAGAAAGCACTGGTGCTCGGGCGAATCGCCATGGCCATGTATATCAATACAGAGTTTGTGCTCAGCTCTC
>JASMER010000185.1:0-275 GCA_030752195.1 Gammaproteobacteria bacterium | reverse complement strand
TCTCAAATCAGGGCAGTTATTGAGGAAGCGAGGGCGATTAATCCGAATGAGATGTCCGTGCTGCAGCTGTTGGCAGCCGACGCAGAGCAGAGGGAAGATTATTCGGATGCGATCGATTACTGGCGATTGATGATTCAGGTCAATCCAAACGGCGAGTTCGCTCAGGAGTTGAGATTCAGAATCGCGGCGGCACAGGAAATCCTTGCCGGGAGTGACGGGGATGCTGCCGGACCGCGAATCAGCGTCACACTCAGCCTGTCACCGGAAGTCGATCT
>JASMER010000184.1 GCA_030752195.1 Gammaproteobacteria bacterium | reverse complement strand
GGGCTGACTTGAGAAGGTGGCATAAGGCAAAGCCGTCTTCCTGGTCGGGCCCATCGCAGCAGCATGTTCAACTTTAATTTGTTTTAGAATTAAGCGTAAACCGGTGACTATAAAGCTACCTATATTCCTGTCGCTGATAGTGTCCACGACAGTATTGGCAGACAGCAAGCTGAAGGATTTGCTAATTGGCACAGACTCCACTCCCGCTCTTAGTGGGCTGCAAGTCAGCGTCATGAAAAGTGGTGAGATGTTTGAAAGTCATGCACTAGGTTTCGCCCAAATAGAAAATTCTGTTTCTGAAGCACTGCGAGTCGATCATAAGCTTAGAGTAGCATCCAT
This sequence comes from Gammaproteobacteria bacterium, assembly GCA_030752195.1. Taxonomy (GTDB): domain Bacteria; phylum Pseudomonadota; class Gammaproteobacteria; order Pseudomonadales; family Pseudohongiellaceae; genus UBA9145. The sequence goes on along the minus strand of JASMER010000184.1, from coordinate 3,508 downwards.
ATCAAAAATCCTGGTTGCCATAGGTGTTATGCAGCTGGTTGATAAAAATTTGCTTAAATTGGATCAGGATATTTCCGACTACCTTGGTTGGAGTCTGCGCAATCCCAAATTTCCTCAACAGGAGATCACCGCTCGCCAGCTGCTTTCCCATACTTCATCAGTCAGAGATGGGCCCAGATATTTCATTAAGGCGGGCGAGGGTGCGCTCAGCGATTTTTTTAATCCTGAATCAGATTACTGGGATGCTGGAACTCATTTCGCCAATGGCAGCGGCGAGGAACCAGGTCAATATTTCGCCTATTCGAACCTTAATTTTGGGGTGTTGGGAGAAGTCATCGAGCGCATATCTGATAGTCGCTTTGATCTGTATATGGAAGAGGAAGTCTTAGTTCCTATGGGACTCACTGCTCGCTTTGACCCTTGTGCTGTGCCTGTTTCCCAGCTGGCCGCCGCCTTTCGGAAACGCCCGATAGATGGCAATTGGGCGCCTAACGGTCCATGGGTCGCTCAAGTTGACGCCGGTTCACCACGCTGTTTCTATGGCATGCAAAGCAATGGACAAGCAAGGCAGTTCCTTGACGGATACGAAATTGGCAGCAACGCCAGTTTGTTTTCACCTCAAGGAGGTCTGCGTGCCAGCGCCGATGAGCTGCTTATTGTGCTACAGATGCTAGCCAGTGGCGGCACCATTAATCAGAATCGAATTCTGAGTGAAACTTCTGTAGCAGCAATGCTTGAGCCCCAATGGATTCTTAATGAAGACGGTAGCAATGGGCTTTCTGCTGGCGAGGCCAAGCCGGGCGGTCCCTCCGATGGTCTGATGACAAGCTATGGTCTTTCGGTACATAGAATTGATTTGCGGGAGTACGGTTATGCTCAAGGACCTAATATCGTGCTTGGCCACTTGGGTAGGGCTTATGGAGTTCTCAGTCATGCGTTATTTGATCCTGAGACCGGAGACGGGATCGCCATGATCATCACCGGAACAGCTAACGATCCTTCGATAGCGACGGGTCACAGCCCGCTATATCGAGTCGAAGAGGAGATGTTGCGCTGGTGGTTAAACAAGTCGTACTGACCCCTGTGCCAAAACTCTAATAAAGGCTACCGCTGGGTGAATTCGCTAATGGTTCTTTTATAACTATCACCAGTGGTTAGTGATCAATCAGACGGGTAGCCTCGGGCAAACGAAAACGCTGCCGGGTTCAGACTCTTATCTGGGCTCGCTCGGTCTCAGCAGCGTCATCTATACTTGAGATAGTTCGAAAACGGCTACCAGCAAAGGTCCCGAGGTTTCTTATGTCTTATAGACATTAACAATAGTCACTCCCACAACAATTAGGAACAGCCCTACTACAGATTGCCAGTTGAGTGCTTGCTTATAAAATATGTTGCTTAATATCGCTACTGAAAATACGCCCAGACCGGCCCATGAAGCATATATAACAGAAAGTGGTAACTTCTCAGTCACCAATGCAAGCAGATAAAAAGAAAACCCATAAAAAAGTAGCAGTAATGTGCTTGGTAAGGGTTTCGAAAAATTATGAGTTAGGGGAAGAAGCATCGTACCTGCAACCTCAAACCCAACCGCCGTAAAAAGAGTTATATATAAAATCATTCTATGAATCCTAGTTTTCGGGTTATTTAGGCGGCAGCATTACACTCATTCTCTGCTCAAATTCTTCTTGCTTGGTTTAGATTCGTCTTCATAAGATAGCTTCAAGCGAGTCAACTATCGATAAAGCATAAGCGATCCAATGGCTGCTGGAATCACCAGAGCCGCAAAAATCAAGTCTTCTATTTATACACGTGTTTCACGCCACGACTGATGTCGTGTACGTCCAATAAAATACCCACTTTTTTTGCAAATAGGCTTAAGCGGGCTCGAGAAGATACTATAACTAATTAAGGAGGTGCTCCTGATCGGTGGCTGTGACGAATCGGTTAGGCGCTTCACTTTCTACTGCGTGAGTGAGCTATTTGCTTCTGTACTTGTACTGAGTTGGGCAGTAGGCCCGGAGGACGCCCTTTGGGCGCAACTTCTGATGCTTTGTTGTTCGGCCGAAAACGCGGCGGCGCCAGAGTCGGAACGACCTGTCCTTAAGTGATTTCCTCATGAGCTGAATAACTTCTGTTTCCGGCAAATTGAACTGAGCCTCGATCGCCTCGAACGGGGTGCGATCTTCCCAAGCCATTTCAATGATGCGGGACAGTTCCGCCGTGCTGAAGGTTTGCTCGTTTTTGCTGCTGTCGGTCATGGTGCAGCGTCGGTTGCTTGATTTGGCATCTTGATGTGTTTTTCATTCGAAGTGTCGCTGCGCTTGGCGATTTCTTTGCGCAACCAATACAGATTTTTGGCGTATTTCCGCCGCGTGTTCGGTTTGATCTTCATGGTGTATGGCCATTTAGTAATCATGGGGTGCTTCAGACCTTTAAAAACTGAAAATATGCCCTCGTAAGGAGCAGTGTGAAGGTGTCGATTGAACTCCGAGGGTCACGATACTGGCTGTACTTATGATGCTCAAGACACCCATAACATTCGCGAAGCTATTATTTTTTGCGCTTTGGTTGCCATTCCGTCGTTGACAGTGGCAGGCTAAGTGTAGCTCAGTGCTTTGACCGTCAATTTCACTTTGGGATCCTGAACTAGCAGCATGGGTGCTTCAGTATTCCCCCAGGCTGTAGGCAGTATGGCCAGCATGGCGATGGAATTCCCGGGGCCGCGAGACCTATTCACTACCTGAGCTTTGATCTGCTGGTCCTGTTGAACGAGCCCTATTTCTGCTCCGTCATTAAGTGTGTCTGTCGGGCCGGCAGCTAAAATTAAGAATAGGCGCTTTTTCGCTTCAGCTCTGTAATGCATCCGGGCAACCACCTCTTGCCCGGTGTAGCACCCCTTCTGGAAGTTAACGACGCCGGAGAGATCATAGTTCAGCAGCTGAGGCGTGAAGGTTTCGCTATGTTGCGCGTTGACGTGCGCCTGGCCGGCAAGTGTCTCTGCATGATCGAAGTGTTCGGCATCTTCCAGGGTCTGATTGTCAGAAAGCACCCGAAGGCTTTCGGCCACTGAGCCTGCGTTTACAGCGTCCCAGACCCATAGTTGAAACCTGCTCGGGGTGCCCGCCAGTTTTATAATCGTGGCAGTGTTCGAAGTCGCTGTCCGATAGGAAAGAGATGGAGGGGTTGGCAGCAGTTCGTGCAGTGCGGGGCTGTCGTTGGCAACAATTCCATATGTATCGCAGGGACCCTCATGGATTGTAATCTTCACTTTGGAAAATACCGCGTATTTCGAAAGTGTCACGGCGATCTTCTGCCCGTTGCCTCCGGAGATTTGTAGAAGACAGCCTTCTGCAATGCGGACGCACAGGAAGTCTCCGATGACGCGTCCCTTCAGATTGCACAGCGCACCGGCCAGGCTGTTTTCATCTGTCAACTGAGCCATGTCACAGGTGACCTGCCCCTGTAGAAAAGGGATCGAATCGGGTCCTGCGACAAGAACGTATTCATA
>JASMER010000183.1 GCA_030752195.1 Gammaproteobacteria bacterium | reverse complement strand
GTGCGTATCGATAGCTTCCAGCCTCACGGGCACCTGCGAATGAACGCGGCATCACTTGAGATCTTCGATCCAAAAACTGGACGAACCACACCGATCAGTCAGATCTCAAACTGGAGCGCTACTTGGCATCACAGCCACATCTACGAACCTGACGTGGCACCTCTGCTGGCACCGGGTGAGGTTATGGTAATCAAGCAGTGGTACGACAACACAGCCGATAACCCCAACAACCCTGATCCTGATCAGTGGGTATATGGCGGCAGCCGCACGGGCGACGAAATGTCTCACGCCTGGATTGCCGTAACGCATCTCGATGAAGAGGGGTATGAGCAGCTTCTCGCCGAGCGTCGCGAGGCCGAGCAGCGTTCCCTGGCAGGCAGCGACGACTAAGCATCCGCTGGTAGAGCACATCTCAAAAAGGCCGGTTACATGATAACCGGCCTTTTTTTGTGCCTGCCAATTGGAAAAACGCCAACTCATGCGGCTCGGCGCGCGTCTGGAGCACACGTCATGGCCCAAAAAAAGCTTTCTGCGCCATCAATTTCCAAAATCTTGGTAAGTCGGAAGAATGAAATGAGAGAAATCGCACCAAATTAGGACAAATTCCCGCTTTTTTACTGGGGTTTTAAGGAGTACACTGTATCGGAACAATAATTAAGCAGTAAGATCAGTTTTCGACCCACTACAGACGATCAAACGGGAGAGAAATATGAGAAACGCTAAAGCTTGGTCAGGGGTTGCCGCTCTTGCCCTGCTCGCGGGGGCTACTGAGACATCCGCCCAGTCCGACCACGAGCTGGCCTACAATGGCGAAATTGGCCGAATCATCAATGATAATTGCGTGGTTTGCCACCAGGAAGGCGGCATTGGGCCGATGGCCTTTGAGAACTACGACCAGGTGAGGCCTTGGGCGCCGCTGATCTCCTATCGAGTCGCCAATCGAGAGATGCCTCCATACGCATACGATCAGCATATTGGCATTCAGGATCTGCTCGGCGACTGGCGCCTAGAACAATCCGAGATCGATGCGATTGTCGCTTGGGTAGAAGCGGGCGCCCCTATGGGTGATCCTGAGAATGCACTGCCACCTGCTCAGATTAAAGATCCTAACGAGTGGAACTTTGCTGCCGAGCTTGGCCAGCCCGACCTGGTTGTGCCTTCCAGCTCATATGACATTCCGGCGGATGGTAATGACCTGTGGAGTAATGAATTCGTAGACCCGGGCATGACTGCTTCTCGCTGCATCAAGGCCGTTCAGGTGAAGCCGAGGGGAGATGCATCTGCTGTGGTTCACCACGCCAATTCAAGTGTCTGGATGGAAGACGAAGAAGGCGAACTTCAGCGTTATGGCATGCTTACAGAATATGCCATGGGAAAATGGGGCGAAATGGTTCCTGAAGGTGTCTGCCGAACTTTGCCTGAAGGCGCAATGATTCAGTGGAGCATTCACATGTTTCCGGGCGGCGTTGGCGCAACAGCGCAGGGCACCATGATCGAAGATAACGTGGTAGAGATCGGTTTGTGGTTTCATGAAGATGACTACGAAGCGACTAATGATGTCTACAAGCAGGACCTTGCCCTGTACCGGATTGAGGAGCAGGATGATCTGATTATTCCTCCTAATGGATATCAGATGACTCAGGGCTTTCACAGCTTTGACCATCCAATTCGACTCGACAGTTTCCAGCCCCACGGGCATCTGCGTATGAACGCAGCATCGCTGGAGATCTTCTATCCGGAAACCGGTCGTACAGAGGAAATCAGCCAGATCTCGAATTGGAGTGCCACATGGCATCACAGTCACATTTATGAGCCTGACGTCGCGCCTCTGGTGCCAGCAGGAGCGGTGCTGGTACTGAAGCAATGGTACGACAACACAGCCGACAACCCGAACAACCCTGACCCGGATCAGTGGGTGTATGGCGGCAGCCGAACGGGCGATGAAATGACTCACGCCTGGTTGGCCATCACGCATCTTGATGAGGAAGGCTATCAGGCTCTGCTGGCTGAACGACGAGAAAGAGAGCAGCGCTCTCTGGCCGGCAGCGACGACTAGGCTCTGTCCGAGACTCTGGTCTTCTCACCGCCTCAGTCTGTGAGCAAAGTCCTGACACAAAAGCCCGACCGCTTTCGCCGTCGGGCTTTTTTTATTCCACCAACCCGGTCGCACCAGTGCCATGACTTATCGAAATCTGCTTGGTTTGCTATGGCTCGTATCTGTTAGCAGTACCTTTGCCGCCGAGGAGGAGATCCTGCTGCTTTTCAGCGGTGACCGCGTAGGACTGCTAACAAATGACGGCACCGAGCCCGGCGCAGAAGAACTGATCAGGCGCTATTACGCGCTTCTTGCAGCACCCGCGCAAGACAAACTTAAAACACTTCAAATGCAGCTGGCTAATCGCATGGAAGACTACGAGGTCGCGTTCGCAGCAGCCGATACAGCGGAAGTGAATGAGATCTACGCCGACTTGAGTCGATCCTGGGCAGAAATCCAGTTAATCCATTATGAGGAGTATACCGACGCGGCGATGGGTGAATTACAAAATGCCTATGCAGCACTTTATGAACTAATTGCGGGGTTCAACTGATCATTGGTTTGAAGCCGTCTGAAGCTTACACAAAAAAAGCGAGCCATTGACCCGCTTTGTCATCACATCCTTTCTCTGACTACTGCGGTCCGGACATAATCATCGTGTGAACCATATCCATGGCGTCACGAGAGCGATTGCGTTCCGATCGACCCAGCTCTCCGATCGCCGGACCACCCTGATTGAAAATGCCGCCTCTTAGAGCTGAAAGTAGGTACTCCATCTCATCGGATACGTTGACATCATCTTTGGTGAACTCATCTGCAACTGCTTCCAGCAACTCATCGCGATTTTCGAGGTTGGGATAAGCGATGATATCGGCTACAGCAACCTCAAGCCGGTTCAGATTATCTATAATCATCGCTGCCTGCGGCGCTTCAGAATAAAACGACGGTGCTATAGCGGGCGCGCTTGGCATGTCTACCGGTACCGGATACATCGTCATGCCGGTATCCGAACCCACTTTTGCCCAATAACGCTCAAGCGTAACCGGCACTTTCCCGGCGAACTGGCTATCCAGCTGTCCAGCTACCATTGCCTCCAATGACGCGAGCTGCAGCCACTGATTGGTCCACATGAGCGCACTCAGTCGTGGGAAAGCCGTTTTCGCTCCATCCGCATGGTCATGTGCCAGATACAGGTCAGCATGCTTGGGAACGGTAGCCACGGCGTGGCGCGTATCATCGTTCAGATAGGTTTCTATCGCGACCTCTACCGCTGCCCGCTTTTGAGATCGAGAAGTCGAGCCATTCGCAAAGATGTCTGCGATGTCCCGTTCAAACTTGCGACCCCAGGAAAGTACCCGCCAGACATGAGTGGGTAAGGAGGCGGATTTTGAGAGGGCATTGTGTGCAGCCTCATCCGTGTGGCTCTGACGCAACATCTCAGTCAACGCAATCCGGGCCTCTACCTCAAGTTCGTCATAGGGGCTGCCCATATTCATGGACATCTCTCCGCCGCCATGTCCCATGTGGGCATGGCCGTTCATATCCTTGGCCATATCAAGCTGCATCTGGACCTCCATCCGCGCTTGCATGGTTTCCGGATTGGCGTTAATTTCAGCCATCGCATCGAGTAATGCCGCCTGAGTCACGTCGAAGGCGTTATTGAGACTCGCTACCTCTGGGAAATTTTCGACCAGAGCACCGGACTGGGCACTGACGGTAGTCGCCAGACCAGCACTCAGCGCGGCGCTCACCGTAAGGGCGAGACCGCGTGTCAGAATTCTTTGAAAAGCTTTATCGCTAGTTGGCATCATCTATATCCTTTGCTTGGTGCGCAGGAGCTTACTAGGTACGC
>JASMER010000182.1:308-3902 GCA_030752195.1 Gammaproteobacteria bacterium | reverse complement strand
CATTGCGCTGAAAGTTGAGCAGTTTCGGGGCCTCTGGGGCCGCTCAGAGCAGGCAAATAGCATGTGATAGCACTTGCCTCTGGAAGGGGTATCTCGTAAAATGCGCCTCGCTCAGGACATTGGGGAGACCATTCCCGACCGGTATCGGAGAAACTTATGTACGCGGTAATCGAAAGCGGTGGCAAACAGCACCGAGTCATGGAAGGCGAGATACTTCAGCTTGAGAAGTTAAAAGCTGGTGCCGGTGATGAAGTCACCTTCGACCGGATTCTCATGGTCGGGCAAGGGGAATCGGTTAAAATTGGTACACCCTACGTTGAAGGTGGGCAAGTGACTGCTGAAGTACTGAAACAGGGCCGCGGTAGCAAAATAAAAATCGTCAAATTCAACCGACGTAAGCATTTTCATAAAACTCAGGGCCACCGCCAGAGTTTCACCGAAGTGAAAATCACTGCTATTAAAGGCTAGGCTGACACGGGACCAGGAGTGAACAATGGCACATAAAAAGGCAGGCGGTAGTACCAATAATGGTCGCGACTCCATATCTAAACGCTTGGGCGTCAAGTTGTTCGGTGGGCAGGGGGTTAAAGCCGGAAACATTATCGTTCGACAGCGGGGTACCAAGTTTCATCCGGGCGAGAACGTGGGCTGTGGCAAGGACCACACACTCTTCGCTAAGGCGAACGGGGTGGTTCGATTTGCCGAGAAGGGCCCCCACAACCGGAAATTCGTCAGCGTCGAGACGGCTTAAAACGCCACCAGTTTTCGAAAAGCCCCGTCAATTGACGGGGCTTTTTTGTTTGTGCTGAGCTCATCAGGAGTCGGCCGGGATTCGGGTAATGAAATTTGTTGACGAAGCAGAGATCAAGGTTGAGGCTGGAAAAGGCGGTAATGGCTGTCTCAGCTTTCGTCGCGAAAAATATATCGAGAAAGGCGGGCCCGACGGCGGCGATGGTGGGGACGGGGGCAGTGTCTTTCTGCAGGCTGATACGTCTCTGAATACCCTAGTCGACTTTAGGTTTCAGCCGCGTTATCGGGCGCAATCCGGGCAGCCTGGCCAAGGCCGCAACTGCACCGGAAGAGGGGGTGAAGATCTGCTGATCAGGGTGCCGATTGGCACCAGCGTTATCGATGTCGACACTGAAGAGCTGATTGCAGATCTGGAAACGGCCGACGAACGGGTAATGGTGGCGAAGGGCGGTTTCCATGGCCTGGGGAATACCCGTTTTAAATCGAGCACGAACAGGGCTCCGCGGCAAACAACTGAAGGGTCAGTGGGTGAAATGCGCACCCTACAGTTGCAGCTGCGACTGGTGGCAGATGTCGGTTTGCTGGGCCTGCCCAACGCCGGCAAGTCTACGCTTATTCGCTCAGTATCTGCCGCCCGGCCAAAAGTCGCTGACTATCCGTTTACCACTCTGGTTCCTAATCTCGGGGTGGTAAGCTTGGGCCTTGAGCGAAGTTTTGTCATGGCAGATATCCCCGGCCTGATTGAGGGCGCCTCCGAGGGAGCCGGTCTGGGCTTTCGTTTCCTGAAGCATCTTTCTCGCACCCAACTTCTGGTGCATCTGATTGATGCGCTTCCTATCGATGGCAGCGATCCGGCAAGCAATGCCGCAGTGATTGTCGAGGAACTTCAGAACTTCAGTCCGACTCTGGCCAAGAAAGAGCGATGGCTGGTTATTACCAAAATTGACTTGCTGCAGCCGTCTGATAGAGAAGCGCTGATCCGCGAACTCCGTGACAGGCTGAACTGGAATGGGGAGATCCTGACGATTTCTGCTTTGAGCGGTGAAGGCTGCGATCAGCTTTGCGCCAAACTCATGGACTCCATCGAAACCCACCGAGCAAAAATTAAGGCGGATGAAGCCTATCGTGAGCTTCACCGGGAACGCGAAAAGGCGATGGCGGTTGAGATCAGACGCAGTATTGAGAACTCCCGTGCACTCCGCCGCAGCAAGTCTGCAGAGAAACTTGAATTGGACGACTGGCATGACATGGAATGAGCCCATGCGCAGTCAGAAAGTACAAAGGCCATGAACAGAGAAAAATTCACTCAGGGCAAACGCTGGGTTGTCAAAGTCGGAAGCTCACTGGTTACGAATGACGGGTTGGGACTTGACCGAATGGCTATCGCAGACTGGGCAAGGCAGTTGGTTTACCTCAAGTCGACTGGTATACAACTGGTTCTCGTTTCCAGTGGTGCGGTAGCAGAAGGCGTCAGCCGTCTGGGTCTGGCTGAGCGCCCTCGCGAAATTCATTTGCAGCAAGCTGCTGCGGCGGTGGGACAGATGGGAGTTATTCAGGCCTATGAAAGCTGCTTCATGGAGCACGAGGTGCGCGCTGCCCAGATCTTGCTGAGTCACGAGGATCTGTCTGATCGTACCCGTTATCTCAACGCTCGCAGCACTCTGCAAACCCTACTGAAACTGGGTGCGATGCCGGTGGTTAACGAAAACGACACGGTCGCCACGGCAGAGCTGTGCTTCGGTGATAACGACACACTGGCGGCGCTTGTAGCGAATCTGATTAATGCCGATGGCCTGGTTATTCTAACCGACCAGGAGGGTTTGTTTACTGCAGACCCCCGCGTGGTTGCTGATGCGCGCCTGGTTCCGAGTGCTGCGGCGAACGATTCGAGTCTGGTCGACATGGCGGGTGCCGGCGGAAGTCTTGGGCGGGGTGGCATGCAGTCGAAACTAAATGCTGCGAAACTGGCAGCCCGGTCTGGTACCGATACGGTAATAGCAAGAGGCAGAATAACAGATATCCTGATGCGTCTTGCTCAGGGCGAGGAGTTGGGCACGCACCTATACGCTGACTGCGAGCCTATGACGGCTCGAGAGCAATGGTTGGCTGGTCAACTGAGCCTATCAGGAACACTGGTTCTCGACGCCGGGGCTGTTGAAGTGCTGCGGCATTCGGGCCGCAGTCTGCTAGCGGTCGGGATTCAAAGTGTCTCGGGCAGCTTTCTCCGCGGCGATGTGGTGTCATGCCATGATCACAATGGCGTGGAAATAGCTCGCGGGTTGGTTAATTATGACGCGGTGGAAGTCTCCCGTCTTTGCGGTAAGAACAGTGGTAAGATTGAGAGTTTGCTAGGATATGTTGGTGAGGAAGAGGTCATCCATCGTGACAACCTCATCCTGATCTGACAGCCGAAAAAAACCAGCCGCAAGCCGGTTTATTCCTCTGATTATTACTTACTGCATGCCTTTCACGGCGGCATTCAGACGGCTTTTATGCCGCGCGGCCTTATTTTTGTGAATAATGCCTTTGTCCGCCATGCGATCAATTACTGGAACTGCTTCTTTGTAGGCGGTCGCCGCAGCGCTCTGGTCCCCGCCGGCGATGGCCGCGTCAATTTTTTTAATGTAGGTGCGCACCATCGAACGGAAGGACGCGTTGTGTCGACGTCGCGATTCCCCCTGACGTGCTCTTTTGCGGGCTTGTGGAGAGTTGGCCAAGTGTAGCTCCTTGTTACTGTTTTCCGAATCGGCTCCAATTGAGCGGATCTAAACTGGTGGTTCAGCGCGCCAGAGTCGGACGTCGCGTTTGAGGGGCGACACTATGCCGTTTTCAGCTTTTGATGTC
>JASMER010000182.1:0-298 GCA_030752195.1 Gammaproteobacteria bacterium | reverse complement strand
AACCAGATTAATTTAACTGAGCATGGAGTCTTCTGGATCTTCAAGGAGACGATTCATGCGTCGAGCTAATTGAGCTTATGAACAGTGACCAGCCAGCCACCGGGCCATCAGAGTCGTCCGAACAGACTTCCAGTGAAGGATTGCTTCGCTCGAGCTGGGTAACGGGTTCCATGACTATGATTTCCCGCGTGCTGGGATTGGGCCGGGATATCGTGATAGCGCGGTTGTTTGGCACTTCCGATGCGACGGATGCGTTTTTTCTGGCAAATAAAATTCCGAACTTCATGCGAAGGCTCTT
>JASMER010000181.1 GCA_030752195.1 Gammaproteobacteria bacterium | reverse complement strand
GCATGGCGATTACCGCCTGGGTAACGTGCTCATACACCCGACCGAACCCAAGATCGTCGCAGTACTGGACTGGGAACTCTCAACTCTTGGAGATGGTCTCGCAGATTTGGGTTACCTGTGTCAGGACTACCACGGCGATGCCTACGACGACGATGGCCTAGCGGGCGCAAATTTCGCTGCGTTGAATCTACCGACCGAAGAGGAATTCGTTGCCGAATACTGCAGCCACGCAGGACGCGATGGTATCGACAACTGGCACTTTTATCTGATTTACAACATGTTCCGCTCCGCAGGCATCATTCAAGGGGTCTATAAGCGCGGCTTGGATGGCAACGCCAGCTCCGCAAAGGCACTGGAATACGCCGATGCAGCGCGCCTGCGCTCAGAACGGGGCTGGGCGTTGGTAGAGGCCAGCAGCGGCGCCTAAAATCGGTCTATAAAAATTCTTGCCCTTGCGTTAATGCGAGGCAGCGCGTTACAAGACAAAAAAAGGGCCGATAAACGACCCTTTTTCATTTAACGACCCTCGCATGTTCAGGGTTAGAGCATTTCTTCAGCCACCACCTGAAGCGCGGCTGGATCCTGGCAGCCAAGCAACATGCTAGAAACATGTCCCTTGCTACCCGCGGTCTTCCAGCGCGCTAAACGCTCGCGAATGCGCTCTGCCGGACCGACCAAGGCGCAGGCATCTATCAGCTCTTTCGGCACCGCGGCCATGGCTTCGTCTTTTTTACCTGCCAGATACAGATCCTGAATCTTCACGGCGGCGTCGGGGAATCCCAAGCGCTTGCAGTAGTCGTTATAAAAGTTCTTATCCCGCGCACCCATGCCGCCAATGTATAGCGCCATCTGGCCACGCACTGGCATCATGCACTGATCCAAATCGTCGCCCATCACCACAGTCACAAAGGGAGCAATTTCAAATTGCGTGAGGTCTTTGTCACCAGCCTTGGCAAAACCTTTTTCGATTGGACCTTGAAAGACAGAATATTGGTCGGGATCCATCCAAACAGGAAAAAAACCATCGGCGACCTCTGCTGACGCAGCCACCCCATTGTCGGTAATGGTTGCAGCATAAATAGGAATATCTTCTTCGCAGTGCAAAATACTCTTCAAAGGCTTACCAAGCCCCGTCGCACCCTCACCAGTATAGGGCAGGTTGTACATACTTCCCTCGAAGGTTAGTTCGCCTTCCCGAGCAAAAATATTCTTCATTATCTGAATGTATTCTCGCAAACGGCTCACTGGCTTGCCGTAGGGCACCCCATGCCAACCTTCAACGACCTGGGGTCCCGAGGCTCCAAGGCCACAAATAAAGCGACCCCCGGAAAGTTCTGCGAGGCTCATGGCGGTCATGGCCGCCATAGCAGGCGAGCGCGCAGGCATTTGCATGATGGCGGTGCCCACCTTGAGGCGTTCGGTCTGAGCCAAAATCCAGGCCGCGGGCGTGACCGCGTCAGAGCCATAGGCTTCAGCTGTCCAAAGCGAGTCGTAGCCCAGACTCTCGGCATGCTTTATGGCGTCCATCGCAATATTGAATTTACGACCCGAATACCCGGCTAATATTCCCAGCTTCATAATGACCTCTCTTGCTTTTGATCCGTTGTTTTTAAACCGATGTTTTCGCTCAGTGATTTTCGACTTTTGCTCGCAGCGCGCCTTTATTGACTCGCGTGACGCTCGCCCAAGTACCGCATGATATCCAAGGACTCATACATCCACTCGACTTGGGTTCCTGAATCCGTTGACCGCTCGATGCGCAGGCAAGGCACGGTCGTTTTTCCGCCGCCCTGCAGCAACTCTCTGAACGCCTCGGCATCTGTGTGCACATCCCGGAGCGGTAGCTCCATACCCAGCTGCTCGACATAGGCGCGAACCCGAAAGCAAAACCCGCAGGTGTCGGATTTAAACAACTGATATTGCTCACTCAATTTCTCGCTCCCTCTCGTAGCGTCCGTCTCGATCGTCGTCATGGTAACCCTAGCCTGAAAATCGGCAAGCGGTGACCTAGCCTTCGCGGAACAGTAGACTCAAGATCCGAACATATCTGATGTGAAGGGATAGTAAAGATGGCGGCAGCTAAGAAACGTTCAGCCGATAAAATACAGCTCATCCGCAACCTGATTCTGGGCTTTCTGGGTCTGTTGGTTCTTGGATTTGTGACGACCACAGTCTATTTCGGTTCCGGACTCTCTCAAAATTCAGTTCCTCAAGCAGGCACCGATTATGAGATCATCGACGGGGTCGAGCTGACGAAGCCAGCTCGAAGTCTGATCGTCGAGGAGTATTTTTCTTACGGCTGCATTCACTGCAAGAACTTTGATCCAGAGCTGGAGGAATGGCTAACCACGCTTCCTGACGATGTCAGATTTGAGCGTAAACCCACTGCATTCTCTCGAACCTGGAGCATTCTGGCACAGGCCTACTATGCACTGGAAAAAGCCGAAGCGCTGGAAGGAAATCATGAGCAGCTCTTTAAAGGTATTCACAATGGTGGCCGTATGTTTAACAGCGGACAAGACATCGCCGACTATCTCGACTCGCAGTCATTGCCTGCTCGGGAGTTTATGCGCGCCTTCGATAGCCAAGACGTTTCGCGACGACTCAATCGAGCCGCTGAAGATACGCGCCGAACAGGTATTCGAGCGGTGCCAACCATGGTCGTTTCGGGCAAATACCGTGTCGGCATGAACCAAGGTGCACAGCGCGCCCTCGAAGTGGCCAAGTACCTTCTTGAGCAGGAGCGAGCGCTGATTCAGGGGCAGTCTGGCTAGACTGCAGGCATCAAAAACTGATTTTCGCAGTCATACCCAACTGACGTGGCGCACCAAGCTGTGTCCAACGGGTGGCGGTATAGCCGTCTCTTGGGTCATTAGGAAAGCTGAAGCCGCGGACGAAGTAATCTTTATCGCCAAGGTTGCGCCCCCATAGTGATAGCTCCCAATTTTCCCGTGAGTAGCGAAGCGCGCTACCAACCAGGGCATAACTCGGGGACTGTTCCGCATGACCGTCGGAAAAATAGTAATCGTCCCTGCCCTCTATACTGATATTCAACCCCAGCGCTTGAGAGAACCGATAATCCGCAGCCAAATAGAACTGATATCCAGGCGCCTGGGCCTGATCCCGACCGTCCAAGTCTTCCCCTGATCCGTTAACGTAATCCTCAAATTCGGCATCCAACAAACCAACGCTCGCCGTCAGCTGCAATCGATCTGCAGCCTGCAACACCGCCTCAAATTCCACACCCTGGTTTACGCCCTCGGCACCATTGCCCGTGTAGCCAATAAATTCTGCCGATCCGTCGTTTCGCAGCCGGGTAATCGATGTGGCGATTTGAACATCTCGTCGCTGCATACGAAAGATTGTTGCGGATAAAGCAAGACGATCATCCATTAGTCTGCCCTTGAATCCTGCTTCCATATTCCAGAGTGACTCAGGGTCAAACTCGCGAAGATCCACATCCAGGGAACTGCTGGTGTTGAAGCCCCCTGCCTTGTAGCCACGGGTAAAGCTCATGTAGAGCATGTTTCCCGAAGCCAGGAAACGCTCCAGCAGCAAGCGTCCTCCGATTAGGTCATCATCCGGCGCGAACCTCACAGCTTCAGAATCAGTGTAGTCGGATTCGTGCTGCTCGGCGCGCAGCCCAAGACTGATCCGCCAGCTATCAGACAGCTTTGTCGCCAACTCCCCGTAAAGAGCAAGGCGATCAATCGCGAAGTCGCTGGTAAACAGTCCGCCGGCGAACGTGTAATCACGTGAGAAGTCCACGTCTTTGTCTAGCGCATACACGCCAACCACCCAGTCAACGGCACCGGCTGCCAGGCCTTGTCCCGGTGCTGAGAGCAGCCGTATATCTGCGGTGCGGGTTTCGACGTCGCGTAGATAAAGATCTGTTGAGCTATAGCCAAAGGGATG
>JASMER010000180.1 GCA_030752195.1 Gammaproteobacteria bacterium | reverse complement strand
AACGGATGGTCGTTGAGTGGCAAGTATCAGATGGATGCCTGCCGCGCGCGCTTTTTGTGCAATCCGTGCGATAAGCTCTTCTACTTTTTTACCGACTACCATCATCATGTCTGCGAGCTCGTCGACAATTACTACAACGTTAGGTAGAGGCTCGAGATCCGGGGCATACTGCTCCTCTGACAGCAACATTGGATCGAATTGCCAGGTAGGATCAGCGATGGGCTTTCCTGTTTTTCTTGCGTCACTCACTTTGGAGTTAAAACCCGCAAGATTCCTAACGCCTAAGGCAGACATCAGTTTGTAACGTCTTTCCATTTCCCCCACACACCAGCGCAATCCATTTGCGGCGTCTTTCATATCAGTAATCACTGGTGTCAAAAGATGGGGGATACCGTCATAGACCGAAAGCTCCAGCATCTTCGGATCGATCATGATCATTCGCACCTGATCTGGCGTCGATTTGAATAGTAGACTTAAGATCATGGCGTTAATGCCAACGGACTTGCCAGATCCTGTCGTCCCGGCTACCAGCAGATGGGGCATTTTTGCGAGATCGACAAGAACGGGCTTGCCGACTATGTCGTGACCTAGGGCCATACTGAGCGCTGAGCTTGCCCGGTCGAACTCAGGAGAACTGAGAACTTGGCTCAATTGAATTATCTCGCGTTTTTCGTTGGGAATTTCTATTCCGATCACGGTCTTGCCGGGGATGACCTCCACGACCCTGACGGAGACTACTGCTAATGATCGGGCCAGATCCTTAGCCAGGTTAGTGATCCGGCTGACCTTTACGCCTGGTGCTGGTTGAACCTCAAAGCGGGTGATCACCGGGCCTGGATTGACCGCGGTCACTTCGATCTCAATACCGAAGTCGCCTAGTTTAAGCTCCAGAAGCTTAGACATGGCTTCCAAAGATTCTTTAGAAAAACCAGATTCATGGATTTCCTGCCAGGCATCAAGCAGCCTGATTGCGGGCAGTTCCTTCAAAGACGAGGGCTCGAACAAAGAGCCTTGCCGCTCTTTTTCTACCCTCGTACTCTTTACCGCGTTTTTACGCGGAGGTTCTTTTATCGTGGGAGGTACCCTTCTTCTCTCCTTCTGGATATGTATATCCAAGACTTTCTTTCTGGATTCCAGTCGCGCCTTGGTCGCAAGTGCCTGCTTGCGCTGTTCAAGCCATTTCTGCCCCTTCTCGGTGAGCAGACTGATCGTTCCCAGAGTCCACGCTCCAAGTTTGTCGATTACATTCAACCAGGAGATTGATGCCGAAATAGTCAAGCCGAACAGAAACATCGCAAAGAGGAGCAATGTACTGCCTAGGCTGGCTAGAAGTGGCAGGCTGAGATCAACCACAACCGAGCCGAGGACGCCTCCTGCGATGTAGGGAGCATCCTCCGGCACGTTGAAATGGATGGTTGCCAGCCCGCATGAAGCCAGCATCAAAAGGGAATAGCCCAGTGCTCTGAAGCCAAACATGGGCCAAGAGAATTCCGCGCTGAGTTGCTCCTCTCGAAAGGATGTATACACCTTGTAAGTGAGCAATAAAGGAAATCCAAAAGCGAGATAGCCAAATACATGAAGCAACGCATCTGCTATGTAGGCCCCGTAAACCCCTACGACGTTCGCGACATCCTCATTGAAACCCGTAGTCGTGAAACCGGGATCGGAAGGTGAATAACTTAGCAGCGCGATCGTGAGGTAAAGCGCCATCAGAAAGAAAACTATGAGAGTTCCTTCTCGAGTTAAGCGCTGCATGATGGTTCGGACTTCGTCGCTGGGTTTTGATTTTTGCACGGTTTTATCTAATTAAATCAACATTATACAAGCTATGTCTTCAGGCTACTCAAAATATCCAGAGAAGGCCGCTGGCTTCCCGTTTCTCGAATCTAAACCCCGTGGGGTAATGGACAGCTCGCAAGAGCGTTGTTATAGATGTTTATCGTGCAACAGTGCCAGATAGTTAAGAGTCGAAAGCCCTTATTCTGCAAACGAATTTTCGTAACTAGCCCGTGTCTTGCTAGTGCCTGTGTGCGGCCTGAGGGTAAAATAACGATACGGCTACCACGTGTTCGTAAAAAAAGCCGATCAAAAACAAGCTACGGGATAAATCAATGACAGACCATCAACACCATCGCCTCATCATTCTTGGATCTGGCCCGGCGGGCTACACTGCCGCAGTTTACGCAGCGCGTGCGAACCTCGATCCGGTTCTCATCACAGGCCTAATTCAAGGCGGTCAGTTAACCACTACGACAGATGTCGACAACTGGCCCGGTGATGTCGAAGGTTTGCAAGGGCCAGACTTAATGCTACGAATGAAGAGCCATGCCGAACGATTTGATACGAAGGTTGTTTGCGATCATATAAACTCAGTAGATCTGAAGCAACGCCCGTTCCTGCTGAGGGGAGACAATGTCAGCTACAGCTGCGACGCGCTGATCATTGCGACAGGCGCTTCTGCCCAGTATCTTGGGCTCGATTCAGAGCAGGCATTTATGGGAAAAGGCGTCAGTGCCTGTGCTACCTGTGATGGCTTCTTCTACCGTAACAAACCGGTAGCTGTTATAGGTGGAGGCAATACTGCTGTTGAAGAAGCGCTATACCTATCAAACATCTGTTCTCATGTGACCCTGGTACATCGTCGGGATTCACTGCGCGCCGAAAAGATCCTGCAGAAGAAGCTGTTCGAACGGGAAGAAGAAGGCAAGGTGTCGATACAGTGGAATCATGTGCTGGAGGATGTACTGGGGGATGACATGGGGGTAAATGGCGCCCGGATATGCCATGTATCAAGCGGGGAGTCGCTTGAAATAGCCGTAGATGGAGTCTTTATCGCCATCGGGCACGTGCCAAACTCTGACATCTTCAAAGGTCAACTGGACATGAAGAACGGCTATGTGGTTGTCAATACAGGGTTAGACGGCATGGCAACACAAACCAGTACTTCCGGTGTATTTGCGGCCGGTGACATCGCGGACCAGGTCTATCGTCAAGCGGTTACCAGCGCTGGATTTGGCTGCATGGCTGCACTGGACGCCGAGAAATTCCTCGACGACTAGTTTTCGCGATGCCATTACCTTGGTTAGATCCGATCGATGCGCCCATTTTCCCATGTACTTCACGGGCATTGGCAGAGCCTAACGGGTTGCTGGCCGCTGGTGGCTCATTAGATGCTGATTGGCTACTTGCAGCATACAGCCAGGGAATCTTTCCCTGGTATGAACAAGGCCAACCGTTGCTTTGGTGGTCCCCTGACCCGAGGCTGGTTCTGGAACCTGACCGCATAGTTGTTTCCCGCAGTCTCAGAAAACTGATCCGAAAACAGATTTACAGGATATCCTTTGATACGGCTTTTTTGTCTGTGATATGTGCCTGCCAATTCTCGGGGGCTCGGACAAACAGCACGTGGATTACGCCCGAGATGAGAGCCGCTTATGTTAATCTGCACCAACTCGGACACGCTCATTCCGTTGAGGTGTGGCACGACGAACTTCTTGTAGGAGGGCTCTATGGTATCGCGCTTGGCAAGGCATTCTTTGGCGAATCGATGTTCAGTGCGCGGGCAAATGCTTCGAAATTGGCACTGGTGGCCCTCTCGCGCCACCTTCAAGCCGAGGGATTCGGCTTGATTGACTGTCAGGTTCATTCAGATCACTTGGTTTCTATGGGTGCAGAGGAGATCTCGCGTCGAGACTTCCAAGAAAAGCTGTCCGCCCTTCTGTCTCGTGAAGAGCGGCCCGGAGCGTGGAAGACACCGCCAAACGACCTTCTGGAAAACCCGAGCTGAGTATGCAGTCGAACAATAAGTCCATTAGCTCAATCCGATTATTCCGGACTTCATTGCACCCGTGCAGCTATAAAAAATCAGAAGAAGCAGCAACAGTTTTCGTCGATCCAGACCTGATTATCGATAAACGA
>JASMER010000017.1 GCA_030752195.1 Gammaproteobacteria bacterium | reverse complement strand
CCCCAGGCAACTCAGATTGTCGGGCTTCAAGGTACTTTCGATACATTTTGATACCTAAACCAGTAGTAAGGTGAACGTGTTGTATGGCTAGACCAGTTGAATTTGATGAGGCGAAGGTCCTCACCAGCGCAATGGAGCAATTTTGGAAAGAAGGATACGAGGCTAGTTCGGTTCAGAAGCTTCTTGACTGCACCGGCATTAATCGAGGCACGCTTTACAATTCGTTTGGCGACAAGGACACTTTTTTCAAATCCTGTATTGATCAATACAGCAACATCATCGAGAAACACCTTGATGCCTCCCTAAAAAATGAAAAGCTTGGCCCTTGGGAATCCATTAGCGCCTACTTCACCGAATCAGTCGCCGGTGTTAGCAACAGGCATCGCGCAATGGGTTGCCTGCTGGTGAACTCGCTCTGCGAAAGCATCAATTACGACCGGGATGTGAAACGCACCGTTCGTGGCGTATTGGCGGGTATTCGCAAGGCAATGTTGGTTCGGCTTAAAGAAGCGCAAAAAAAGGGCAAACTCAAGAAAGGGGTTTCAGCCGAAACTGCCGCCGATGTACTGATGAACATGATGCTCGGGCTACGCGTGAATTCGCGCGACGGCAAGAATGCCCGTCAACTGCAGGATCTTGCGAAGTTCACTATCAATACACTGAAAAAGTAGTCTGCATGAAAACCGTGTGCGGGCAGGTGAGGTCTTAGGTAACACCTGACTGTGCCCATGAACTCAGGGTAAAGCAGAGCTTTTGCATCTGGTTTCAGCGCTGATATACTCAACACATGTCGCGAATAGTGTTAGGGGATTACAATGAAAAAAATATCCGGTAAGCGCTCCGAAGACGATGCAAAAATCGATCTTACGCCCATGCTGGACGTGGTCTTTATCTTACTGATCTTTTTTGTGGTTACGGCGACTTTCCTGTCTGAGACCTCCATCAGCGCGGCCAGTAGCGACAACAACAACAATGAAACCCCTCCGGAGGATACCGATAAAAAGAATATTCTTTTTGAGATCGGCCCAAACAACGAGATCATTCTGAATGGCAATCCGCGTCCGATTATTGCGACACAGATTCGCTCTAACATCGACCAGCTTAAAGCGGAAAATCCCGCAGCCTCGGTGATTATACAACCTGACAACTCCTCTGAAGTATCGACTCTCGTGATGATAATGGATGCAGCCCGCCAGGCAGGTATGGCTAATATCTCCATTGTTGAGCCGAACTGATCCAGTTACAGACCTACGTTTTTTCGAAAACGCACCCTCGAAAGTTGGTGCGTTTTTTATTGGGCATCAGACTGGCGGTGGTGTGAGCCGGAGGGATAAGCGTCTCGTGTCAGGGCTGTAATCGGACAATCAAGCGCTTGAAAGAAATGAAAAACCTTTGGAATAAGTCAAATGCCGCAGCCTGCAACAGTGTTTTGGATCTGCGCGTATACAGCTCGAGGCTCTTGGGTGCTGAGCCATCTCTAGTTCTGCACGGCGGCGGTAACACATCTGTCAAAGCCGAATTCACCAACGTCTTCAGCGAGTCCGTGCCAGCGCTGTACGTCAAGGGGTCAGGTTGGGATTTGCGAACCATCAAGGCTGCCGGATTTCCGCCTGTGGATCTGGATTACCTGCGGCGGCTGGGCGCGTTAGCCGATCTGTCTGATACTGACATGATGCGTCAGCTGCGATTGGCCCTGCTGGACCCCGCTGGACCCACGCCGTCTGTCGAGGCCATCCTGCATGCGCTCATTCCTTGCAAATATGTTGATCACACCCACGCTGATGCAGTGGTCACTCTGAGTAATACCCCTAATGGGACTGAGCTGTTGCAGGACCTATTTGGAGATGAGGTCTTGATTTTGCCGTACACCATGCCCGGGTTCGTTTTGGCTCGACAGGTGGCAGACGCCACCCTGAACGTTGACTGGGAATGTCTTAAGGGGATCGTGCTGCTACATCACGGAATTTTTACTTTTCATGAGGAGGCCGAACAGAGCTACAGCAACATGATCAATCTGGTCAGCATGGCTGAGAAGCGACTTGCTACTCGCTCTGCATCGCTCAGGCCGATAAGCCATAGGGGTGTATTGGGGCAAGAAGAGCTGGCGCTTGCAAAACTCAGAAAAGCGGCTTCGCTGCTTTTTGGCGCAGCTGTGCTGGTCCAGTGGGACAAGTCCGACACGGCCCGGCAATTTGCTGCGCTCGAAAATGCTGATGAGCTTATTCAGCGCGGCCCTTTGACGCCTGACCATAGCATCCACACCAAGCCATTTGGCGCAGTGTTTAGGGGCAATTTGTCCTCTGATCTTGCTCAGTTTGCTGAGCTCTATCGCGTCTATTTCGACTCGCATTGTCTTTCCGAACACCAGATTCTCGACCTGGTGCCGCGTTTTGGGGTCTGGCTAGGCAAAGGCATGATTTATCTTGCCGCGAATGCCAAGCGTTTAAAGATCGTCAGGGATATCTCGACTCATACGCTCAGCGCAATCCAGAAGGCTGAAGCCTTTGGTGGTTGGGACGCATTACCCAGGCAGGATTTGTTTGCCGTCGAATACTGGGAATTGGAGCAGGCGAAGTTAAAATCCCACCATCTCAAGCCTGAGATGGAAGGAATGGTGGCGCTCGTCACAGGTGCAGCCTCTGGTATTGGTCTGGCTACGGTTGAATCCCTCGCCGCCAGGGGAGCTGCAGTCGTTGCGCTTGATGTTGCATTTACTCATTCAGAAGGCAGCTCGGAGTTACCTTCGGCCGCGATGTGCCTGCAGGTTGATGTAACTGATGAGGCTGCGCTGCAGGATGCGATATATTCAGTGGTGCGACAGTTCGGGGGAATCGATCTGTTGGTCAGTAACGCGGGGAGCTTTCCGCGGGGCAGTTTGCTGGCGGACATAGATGAGTCTTCTTGGCAAAAATCGCTCGATTTGAACCTCACTGCTCACCTGCGCCTGCTGCGCTGCTGTGAACCGTACTTGTCCGAGGGTCATGAGCCGGCAGTGGTGTTCGTCGGTTCCAAGAATGTGCTCGCTCCTGGACCTGGAGCAGGCGCCTATTCTGTCGCCAAGTCGGGGATGACACAAATGATGCGGATTGCGGCTCTTGAACTGGGCAAAAAAGGTATCCGCTGTAACGCCGTTCACCCCAATGCGGTTTACGACACGGCCATCTGGACAAAAGAAGTGCTCGCCAGTCGCGCGGCCCACTATGGTGTTTCAGTGGAAGACTACAAAAGCGCTAATGTGCTCGGTAAGGAATTATGTTCCCAAGATGTTGCTGAAGTGATATGCGCGCTCCTCAGTGACCGGTTTGCGAAAACTACCGGAGCCCAGGTGCCGGTTGATGGGGGAAACGAGCGGGTCATCTGACTCGAATCTCAGGGAACAGACGTGATAATCAACGGCAAGAATCGGCAGAGTATCTGGTATGACGCGTCAGGCGATCAGGTATTCATCATTGATCAGACCTGCTTGCCACATGAATTCAGAGTGTTGCCACTGGAAAATCTTGAGTCGGCCTGTGTCGCTATCCAGTCAATGCAAGTGCGAGGAGCACCGCTGATTGGGGTGACCGCAGCTTACGGGGTCTATCTGGGCTTGCGGGAAGGGCCTGACTCGTTAGATCGGACCTGCCACGCTCTTGCGGCCACTCGACCTACGGCGGTGAATCTGCAGTGGGCACTAAAGAGGTGCCGTGACAGGTTAAAGGGCGTGCCTCTCGATCGGAGAGTTGAGCTGGCCCTATTACTCGCTCAGAGCATCGAGCAAGACGATATCGCCATTTGTGACGCAATGGGAGAGCATGGCGCCGACTTGATGGAACAGCTATGGCAGGAAAAGTCTCAGTCTCAGGAAAGCCTGAACATACTCACGCACTGTAACGCCGGTGCGCTAGCCACCGTAGACTGGGGCACCGCGCTGTCTGTGGTCTATCATACAGTGCAGAGAGGGGTGCCTGTGCATGTCTGGGTAGATGAAACCCGACCCCGTAATCAAGGCGCAGCGCTGACCTGTTGGGAACTCGGGCAGGCTGATGTCCCACATACTCTTATCGTGGACAATGCAGGTGGTCATCTTATGCAGGAAGGGCAGATTGACGTGTGTGTGGTGGGTAGCGACCGGACCGCCCGAAACGGAGATGTCTGTAACAAGGTCGGCACTTATCTGAAGGCTCTGGCCGCCTACGATAACGGCATTCCTTTTTATGTAGCTCTTCCGCTTTCCTCAATTGATTTCTCCCTCGAAGCGGGATTGAACCGGATCTCTATCGAAGAGCGTGATAGCGATGAAGTCACTGAGGTGGTTGGACTCACGCCTGACGGACTACCTGGACGGGTTCGCATCGCGCCGCCGGGGGTTAGGACAAGCAATCCGGGCTTCGATGTGACTCCCGCCCGCCTGGTTACTGCGCTAATTACAGAACACGGAGCGGTTGAGGCTGACACAGGGGCAATCTCTGCTTTGCAGGGTTTGGGCGACCGATGATTCAGCCCGGAGGCCAAGCCAAGGGACGGCCTCCGAGAATATGAAGATGAAGATGGAAAACGGTTTGGCCGCCATGGCTTCCGGTGTTGATGACATAGCGAAAGCCCGACTCCTCCAGGTCTAGCTGTTTCACAATTCTGTTGGCGGCGACCATGAGCGCGCCGAGCAATGGCTCATGCTCTTCCGAGCGATCATTGACCGCTGAAAGATGTTTTCTGGTTATGACGAGAACGTGTGTCGGCGCTACTGGATTGATGTCGTGGAAAGCGTAGACATGATCATCCGAATAGACCTTGTTCGAGGGAATTTCGCCTGAGATAATTTTACAGAACAAACAATCGTTGGACATCAGTTACTCCTGCTGGTCGAAACCTTGGTCGGCAGATCGATGCAGATTCCGCATAGAAAGCCCTTCCTGGTTGTCGATATGCTATAACTAATGCTCTGCAATTCGAAGTTGAATTTCATGCGCCTATTTTCGTTCGTCTCTTGCTTTTTTTTCTCGCTCTGTGTGGCGAATGCTCAGAACGAACCCGCCCGCTATGGGTTCCGCGTGGTGGATGTCCATCCACATGATATGTCCTCCTTTACGCAGGGGCTGGTATTCCATGAAGGTTTTCTTTACGAAGGAACCGGGAAACGCGGGTTTTCTAAGCTCAGTAAAGTCTCTCTCGAAGATGCTCGTGAAATAATGAGTAAACCGCTTGGACGCCGCTACTTCGGTGAGGGTATCCAAATTGTTGGAGAGAAAATCTACCAGCTCACCTGGCAGTCGCACATGGTTTTTGTCTACGATAAAGATGACTTTGCGCAACTGGGCACGCACTACAATCCGACCGAAGGCTGGGGGCTCGCTTTTGACGGAGAGCACTTAATCCTGAGCGATGGTTCCGCCCGACTTCAGTTCCTTGACCCTGAAGATTTTTCTTCCGTTCGCACGGTTGAAGTCACGCTGCAGGGATCACCGGTAAATAACCTGAACGAACTTGAGTATATTAATGGTGAAGTTTGGGCGAATGTGTGGCAAACAGACTTCATCGTCAGAATTGACCCGGCAACGGGCGGCATAAATTCTCTTGTAGATCTCACGGGCTTATCTGACCAGACCGAGCTAGGAAGCAACGAAGCAGTGTTGAACGGTATTGCTTGGGACGCCGAGTCCGAGAGGCTGCTTGTTACCGGTAAACACTGGGCACATCTTTTTGAGATTGAGCTGGTGGGTCTTTGATGTGGGTTCAACGGCGTGTTGAGCTGAAAGCCAAGCCGAAAGGATTTCATCTGGTTACTGAAGAAATCAGCCTGCAGCTGCCGGAATTGGCGCGTTTGTCCGTTGGCGTGGCGCATTTATTTCTGCAGCACACGTCGGCTTCCTTGAGTTTGAATGAGAATGTTGATCCTGCCGTCCGCGGTGATATGGAAACGTATTTCAATCGCCTGGCGCCGGAAAACGCACCGTATTTCGAGCATGTTGAAGAAGGTCCGGACGATATGCCTGCTCACCTGAAGTCAGTGATTCTGGGGAGTGGACTCACTGTTCCCGTGCGTGATGGTCAACTACAGTTGGGAACATGGCAGGGTATTTATCTGGGTGAACACAGAAATCGGGATGCTGGGCGGGTCGTTGTGGTCACCTTGTACGGGGAACCGGCCTAAGTGGCTGCAGCGGACAGCAGGCCGAATCCGCTCCCTCCACTGGCACGTGGCCGGCGCGCCGGTGTTAGATTTCTTGGTCTTGTATTGCTCTCTGTCCTGTTTATGTCTTGCGAAGCGATCTCTTACTATTCTCAGGCTGCGCGAGGGCAGCTGAAGATTCTAACAGGGCGCCAGGAAATAAAGACCTTGCTCGCCAAGCACGATCTGCCACAGGATTTGCGGGATAAATTTGAATTGATACTGCAGATCAGAGAATTTGCTCTTTCTGAACTCGGGCTTCCCGTCGGTGATAATTACCTTACCTACGTGGATGTCGGGCGGGAGCATGTAGTCTGGAATGTATTTGCTGCGCCGGAATTGTCCACGGAGGCTGTCAGCTGGTGCTACCCCATTGCTGGATGTCTGTCCTATCGGGGCTACTTTTCGGAGTCTGAGGCGCTTGCGTATGCTCAGCAGCTTGAATCAGAGGGGCTGGATGTCTATACCGGCGGTGTCGACGCCTATTCAACGCTGGGTTGGTTTGATGACTCGTTGCTTAGTACCGTGGTCGAACGCTCGGACTATCAGCTGGCAGGGTTGGTTTTTCACGAGTTGGCGCATCAGGTGGCCTTTGCCGCAGGAGACACCAGCTTCAACGAGAGTTTTGCCACGGCAGTGGAAAGAGAAGGCATCAGAAGATGGTCTGAATCTCTCAACGATAAGCGTCTGCTAGACGGAGCTGAACTCAGTCTTTCACGCCAGTCCGAATTTGTCGCGCTTGTGACGCTCTGGCGCGGTCGGTTTCATGAGCTCTACGAAAGTAAGCTGCCGGATGCAGAAAAGAGAAATCGCAAGCAGGCTTTGCAGTCGGGACTGCGAGCAGCGTACCAATTGCTGAAGAAAAGCTGGCAGGGGTACGGAGGATATGATGCCTGGTTTGCCCGGGAGCTCAACAATGCCCAGCTGTCCACGGTAGCTTCATACAATGACTGGGTGTCGGCATTTGATGTGCTGCTGGACCAGGAAAAAGGTGAACTCAGGTCTTTCTACCGACGTGTCGCTGAACTGGCCGAGCAAGAAGAGCCGGTGAGGAAGGAAGCGTTACGACACCTTAATTCACTGTCTGTCGAGTCGGCGCTCTAAGTTTTTGACCAGGTCGCCGTAAAAATTGGAGTCAGCATCCTTAGCCGCGGCCGATCGATAGGCTGCCAATGCCTCTTCCAGCCGTCCAGACTGTTCCAGCAGACGACCGAGGCTCCGATCAAAAAAAGCATTTTCGGGCATAGCTCTGATGCCGGCTTGATAGACGCGTATTGCAAAATCCGGATAGTCGTTGTTGTTATAGGTATTCGCCATAATGTGCACTTGCGAATCGTCATCTGGGGTCAGCTCAATTGCGCGCTCGTCGTATTCGATTGCGCTTTCGTAGTTCCTGCTTTTCCGCTCCAGCTCGCCGAGGGTTTTAACGGCAGCAATCAGAGACGCTGTAGTTCGTGTTTCGAGCTCAATGTAACGTGCCAGGAGCGGTTTGGCTTCTTCGTAGTTTTCGAGGAAGTAATATGTATTGGCGAGGTTGCGAATTGCATCAGAAAAACTGGGATCTGCACTGATGGCTTTCCTGTATTCGTCGATGGCCTCTTTATACCGACCCAGGCTACTGAACGTGTTGCCGCGACGGAATAATCTCTGGGCCAGACTAGCGTCGATTGTCGGACCCTGTCGAGGCAGCGAAGGTCCGTTGTAGCGATCCAGCGCGGTGCTTACGCCCCCGTCCTGCGCACTCCCAAGCGGCGATAGTAGAAGCATGCCCAGTGCAGCGTAGCAGCCTAATTGTTGCTTGGTCATGAACGGTCCTTTCTTGCCGTCAGCGGTGAAGCCGCGAATATACCTGAGCTTTTAGCTCGCTTCCAGATGAGTCTGAAGGCTGCTTTCAAGAGAGGATGATTGAGCCGACTTCTTCCGCTTCAGTGATTTCGCCGATTATTGCGGCGTGGTCGTGACCGTTCGCAACCAGAGCCTTCAGGCAGGCCTCAGCTCGGAAACGCGGAAGGCTGATCAGCAGTCCGCCGGCGGTTTGCGGATCAAATAGCACGGGAAAAAGTTCGTGATTCTGGAAATCGGCCTGGTTGCTGATTCGGGCTGCATTCAGCTGATTATCGGTGTGGAGTGAACTGACTATCCCCCTGCCGAGAGTTGTTATTGCGCCAGCAAAAGTCGGAATCCGTTCGAGAAGCAGAGTCGCGCCCATGTCATTGTCTGCAAGCATTTCCAGAAGATGACCCAGTAGTCCAAAACCGGTGATATCTGTGCAGGCGTGGGCACCATGGGCCACAGAAACTTCGGACGCTTTCCGATTCGAATTGAGCATGCTCTGCATGAGAGCATCCATCCACTCATGGCGTGCCTGATGGCGCATGTCAGCGGCAAGCAGGGTCCCGGAGCCGAGTGGTCTGGTGAGTATCAGAGCATCTCCAATTTTGAGGTTACTTTTTGTCAGGATGGTTTCTGGCGCCGCAAAGCCGTTGACGGCCATTCCAAATTGTAACTGCTCCGCTTCTGCTGAATGCCCACCTATCAGGCTGCAGCCATTTTCTTTCAGCGCCTCAGTGCAGCCAAGCATGAGTTCCCGGAGCTGCTGCCTGCTGTATTTTCTCTCCGCGAACGGCAGCCCGGCCAGAGCAAGAGCAGAGTGGGCCTGTACGCCCATGGCATATATGTCGCTCAAACTATGATTGGTTGCGATTTTGCCGAACAGGAACGGGTCGTGGGTAAATGCTTTGATGAAGTCCAGGCTTTGCACGAGTATTCGTCCGTCCGGCAGTTGAATACGTGACGCGTCTTCAGCGCCACCTGACTCACTCAGTACATCGTCACGCCTTAATTCAGGGAGCTCGTCAAGAACTTCTTCCAGCACGCTGCTGGCGACTTTTGCCCCGCACCCGGCGCAGCGCATGGCATGATTGCGCAGTTTGGTCTCTGCCTGTTGGTCCAGTAGCCCTGGAGCGATGTCCAGCTGAGCGGTCATTTGTGGCAGTTCAGAGTATTTTTTCAGGAAGCGTCGGTCGATGGTGTCCTTCAGCCGCCACATGCTGCCACCCTGATAAAACCATTCGCCTCTGGTGGCGATGGCCGACTTGTTGCCTACACTAATTAGGGCCAGCGTCTTTTGCTGCGGGAGGTAGCGCTTCAGTGGTCGACCGGTTACAAAGCGGCGCAAATTTTCCGCCAGAATTTTCCCCTGGCGTACCGCGTAGACACCGGACTTCGGCCTTGGCTCGTTGCGTATAGTGGCGGCATCACCGGCCGCGAAGACAAAGTCGTGGCTCGTGGTCTGCAACGTTGGGTCAACTTCAATGAATCCATCTGCGCTCTTAGCGAGTCCGCACTGAAATGGCCATTCCGGCAAACTTGCTCCGGTTGCATAAATTGCCGCATCGCACTCCAGCTCGTTGCCATCGGCCAGCACGAGTCTGTTTTTGTCAAAGCGTTCGACGCGCCTTCCAAACCGGATTTCAACGCCCCTGTGCTCGAGTTCCTGCCGAACAAACTCTTGGCTCCTGGCGTTATGTGCTGTCAGCAATTGATCACCTGCGGTGACTAGATAGATTTGCAGTCGTCCGGCTTTTTGTTTGCTTGTCCCCTCACACTGATCAATCGCAATCTGCGAAGCGAAAGCCAGCTCGACGCTGGCCGGCCCGCCGCCAACGATAGCCAGTCGATAGTCCCGGCCTGCTGCTCTAGCGGTGCAGGCCTGTTGCTTGATGGATTCCCACTGCTTGAGAAACCTGTCAATTGGTTTCACCGCCAGCGCGTGATCAGAAGCACCCATAATCAATGCGCCATCCGGACGTGAGCCGATGTTCAGTGACAGGCAATCAAATGGGATATCGGGCCGATGATCGAACTCGATGCTGCGGTCTTCGAAATTGAGTTTCGTCACTTCTGACTGAATCAGACGTGCGCCCGCAAACTGCGCCAGCGGGCGCAAATCAATGTGCATCAGGTCGCTGCTGTACAGACCAACAAGATGCGCAGGCAATGACCCGGAGTAAGGAGTCACGACCTCCCGGGTGATCAGCGTCACCGCCAGACCGGGTACAGAATTCATGCCGAACCGGCGAAGTACCGCCAGATGACTGTGGCCGCCACCGATCAGTACCAAGTGCTTGACGATAGGGCGGATTTTCATTTCTGAGAGACCGGATGCACGGTGTGAGTTACCTGAATGTTGTTTCTTCGAGGCTCGGGCTGGACAAGGAAAATTACCATTGTACCTGTGGTAGCCTTCTCAAGCATCTCGGTACAAGGCTCAGGGCTCAACGCGGCCAGAACCGGTTGCCTCAGGGGAGGCTTGATTGGTTCGCGGCGGCACCGAGGGGATCAGTTAGTCGGGTTTCCCGTCCAAATTCTGGCGAATCGGGAATCAGCTGAGAGAACAGAAGAGAGCATAGGGCAATACCAGCACCGATAAGAAAAACGGCACCATGATTAATGACCCAGACCAGACCTAGCAAGGCCGGCAAGACCACTGCAGCAATGTGATTGATGGTAAAGCTGATAGAGGAAGTTGCTGCGATATCCTCAGGCTTGGCGATTTTCTGGAAGTAGGTTTTGATCGCGATCGCCATGGCAAAAAACAGGTGATCGAATAAATAAAGCGCTATCGCGACCGCGAGACTGTTAACGAATGCGTAACTGACAAAAACGACAATCAGACCAATATATTCTAATGTCAGCGCGCGCCTTTCGCCGATCATGCCAATTAACCTGCCGATTTTGGGCGCGAGCCAGAAAGTGAGCGCTGCATTGACTAAAGTCAGAAGCACTACATTTTCCACGGGGAAATTGAATTTTTCTACGAGCAGAAAACCGGCGAACACAACAAAAATCTGACGCCTGGCACCAGCGAGAAATGTCAAAGCATAGTAAAGCCAATAGTTCTTGCGCAAAAACAACTGCTTTCGCTGTGTTATCTGGTTATCAAATCTCGGGATTCCAATCCAGCAAAACATGCCTATGGCTATAGCTATACCACCCGCGATCAGGTACACCAGAAAGTAATCAACGTTGTAGATCAATAGATAGATATACAGACTTCCCAGCACTAAAAAATTGCACATGGCCCTTACGCTTAGCAGTTTGCCTAAGACTTCCGGTGCTTCATCTGTCGAGAGCCATTGTAGGCTCAATGAATTGTGGAGCGTTTCGAGATAGTGAAAGCCCATTGACATAATAACTGTGCTGAAATAAAGCCATAGGGCCGTTGGATAGAATGCTGTAATCGCAGTACCTAGCCCGAGCAGCAGCAAAGACAGGATGGCGAAGCTTTGCTGACGAATGATAAGCATAACCAGTATCGCGGTAAACGCGAGAAAGCCCGGGACTTCCCGTAGGCTCTGTAAAATACCGATTTCTTCGCCCCCGAACGATGCGCGCTCAACAACAAAATTATTGAGCATGACTTGCCAGGTTGCGAATGCAATGGTGTTGCCAATGGCCAGCAGGTAGAGAAGCGTCTTCCGGTCATGGACTATTGAGCTTAAGGCTGTAGCTTTCATGTTAGCTCCACCGAATGTAAACGTAAGTGCTTTGAGGCTGGTTGGTTCCCAAGAAAAGCGTGGGGCACGCTGGCACCGTTTCTAACCGGATTATATCATCTTGCCTCATGTCTGCGCTTGAAATCTATGCTGGCCCCAGAGCCAAAAGCCAAATCGAGGAGAACGGCCTCGATCCAGCTCAGTTTTCCCTACTGGTGGGCGCGTCAGGAGGGCCTAAGTGGTTCGTACTGTACGGTTTGGATCGTTTTCTCTTCGGTGAATATTTTGCCGGCAGGGATAAGCCTCTGATGACGCTTGGCTCATCGGCAGGGGCTTGGCGGTTGTGCTGTCTCGGTACAGCGACCCCTCTGCGTGCAATTGATGCACTGGCCGCTCGTTACAGCCGGGAGACCTACTCCGCCCAGCCGACTGTTGAGGAGATTACGGAGAAAATGCGTTCGATGTTAACAGCGGCACTGGGATCTTCAGGCGCTGGTGAGATTGCAGCAAATCAGCTGATTCAGACTCATATCGTGGCGGACCGCTGCAAAGGATTCGCAGGATCTGAATCAGCCAGCTTGCAGAAATTGTCCTTGGCGGGAAGTGCGATCGCCAACGTGTTCAGCAGACGCTCGCTTTCATGGTTCTTCCAGCGAACGATCTTTACCAACATGCGAGCAAGCGGGCCGGATCAGAGTCCGTTTTGTTCATTAAACGATCTGGACACCGCCATAGTCCCTCTGACCGCGGACAACGTTTCTGAGGCCATGTTGGCCAGCGGGTCAATCCCTTTTTTGCTGAAGGGGGTAAGGAGTGTCAAGGGAGCTCCCGAGGGTCTCTATTGGGATGGCGGTATCACTGACTATCATTTTGATCTGCCTTTTCACTTAATTGAAGGTCTTGTTCTCTATCCACATTTTAGCCCCACGATAAAGCCTGGATGGTTCGACAAAAAGCTCTTCTGGCGGCATCCCTCTTTAAGGCATTATGACAATGTCGTGGTAGTAACCCCCAGTGCTGAGTTCACGGCCCGTCTGCCTGGTGGCAAAATCCCCGACCGTAATGACTTTGAGCGATTCAGTGAAGGCGAAAGGTTAGCAAACTGGAGCCGGGTGCTGGATTCCAGCCACGAATTGGCGCTGGAATTCGCCGAACTGGTTAAAAATCCGGATCGTTTGGTTGTCAGAGACTTTTCCGAGCGGCCCGTTTAAGCGATCAAGGTAATCTAGTGCAGCAGGCTGTGGTTTAAACATCTGTGCCGCACAGATTTCGGTTTACCGGCCCGGCCTTGAAGAACTCGCGCAACAGATCGATAACATGCCAATGGGCATTTCAACTAACGGATCGCGATAGCAAAAGAAATAAATGCGAGGTTTGTTGTATTCTGCTGCTATGGGACCTGCTCACGGCGTGAGCCAACACGGCCGCCGGCGCTGTAATCTCGGTCGTGGCGGAAGTGGTGACCCTGCATTTCAAGGTTCTTGGGCTCCCAGTGGATTCCCTCATCCCCTCATGGGGAGACTGGACAGGCAAAAGGTTTAGATATCATGAGTTTTAACCCTATCGATTACGATATTCCTGACAGGTACCGCCATTGGCAGGGCGACACGGCAGAGGACTATATTGGGCCGTTTTTTTTCTATATGGACGGAGAGCACCCACGAACAGCGTTCAGAGTGCAGGCCCGCCATTGCAATGCGCACCAGACGGTCCACGGTGGTGTACTGATGTCTTTCGCGGACTACACGCTGTGTCTTGGTGCGAATGGAGGCTCTGAGGCGGAAAGTGTTGTGACCGTGAGCTGTAATAATGAGTTTGTCGCGCCCGCCAGTGAGGGAGAATTGGTTACGGGAGAGGCAGAGACCATTCGGCGTGGTCGCAATATAGTATTCATGCGTTGCGCGCTTCGTGTTGGTGATCAAATCGTGCTGACCAGTAGTGCGGTCATTAAACGTCTGGGTAAGAAATAGCTTCTCTGCTCGT
The DNA here is from genome assembly GCA_030752195.1 of Gammaproteobacteria bacterium. GTDB lineage: Bacteria > Pseudomonadota > Gammaproteobacteria > Pseudomonadales > Pseudohongiellaceae > UBA9145. Next base: position 4,927 of record JASMER010000017.1, on the reverse strand, counting down.
TCAGCATTGAGTCAGTGCGTGAAGCAGCTCTGAAAAAGAGTTAAACAGGAAGGCCGGTTGCTCAGATTCTAATTCTTCGCGCTCACCATAGCCCCAGAGGACGCCAGCGCTCTCTAGTCGATTTTCGTGAGCGGCCTGCAGGTCAATTGCGCGATCACCTATCATCAGCGCGGCGAAATCAATGGTGCCGTTTTGCAACAGATCTTTCAGCTGTTCTGATTTTGTCTCAGTCTCGGAGGGCCCGCTGATGAAGTCAAAAAAACGGGCTAAATCAAATAACTCCAAAATTTTAATGGCGTTGGGTCTGAGCTTGGAGGTGCAGACCCCAAGCCGAAAGCCGAAACTTTTTAGGGCGGCAAGCGTTGCCTTTGCCTCAGGGTAGAGGGTGTTCTCCCGGAACCCCAGCTCTGCATAGCGCTCGCGATAACGCGCTGCAAGCGCAGAGATATATGCTGGGTCATCATCATCACTCAGCAGTGCGAGGATTTGTTCAAGAGGAGGCCCTATGTGCCGGGTTATCTCATGATCTGCCCTAGGCGGCTGATCAAAGGACGTAAGCGCAAAGTTTATGCAGCGAACTACCCCCAGTGCAGGATCGCTTAGCGTACCGTCCAGATCAAAGATCAACGTGGTGTAGAGCATTTCTCTTTCTAATCTGCCAGTGAATAGACGTTTTCCGCTGTGCCCAAGAACAGCGCATGCTTTTCGTCTTCAGAAAAACTTAAGGTCATTTTTTTGAAGGCGTTATAGAGCACGTGGTACCTCACGAGTGTGCTGCACGCTGTCTTTGATCCACTGTATGCGCTGTGGATACCGGATGCTCTGCCAGTGTAGTATGCAGTCTGCATTGACTTCGATTGCGTTTCAACTTGTCAGCTTGCCCGCAGAGCGTCAGAAGCAGACAGCCGTAAACATGCCACCGGCGCAGGCCGAGCGGGGTCAGACAAGCGGCTGGCGTGCCGCATGCGCTGCAGGGACAGGTGCGACGCCGAAAACAAAATAACAACAAGTCTCATTTCTGCAGCTGGAGCCGCGCATGAGTATCACCGCCACCGTCATCATTATTTATCTGGGGTTCTTTGCTGCATTAGGCATCTATTTGAATCGCAATAACAGTACTGCAAGTGACTGGGCTGTCGGAGGCGGCGGTCTCGGTGTTTTCATGCTGGCTGCCGGTGTGGCGGGCACTCGCATTGGCGGTGCCGGAACCTATGGGGTCGCAGGCGATGTGATAAGCGAGGGCTTGGGTCATCTTTGGTATGGAGTGAACTCGTTCGCGGCACTTTTTCTGGTGGGCCTGTTTTTTGTGATTCCCTATCGTCGTCTTCAGATTGTCAGTGTTGGTCAGGTCTTCGACTATCGGTTTGGTTCCTATCGGTGCCAATGGCTTACCAGCCTTTGCGTGCAGGCTGAGTATCTGGTCGTAAACATTATCGAGCCTTATATCATTGGCTCAATTGTCAGCGGTGTGACCGGCTTGCCGTTCGTTGTGGGGGTTGCCATCGGGGGGCTCCTGATTGTGACGTTTACAGTGACAGGGGGACTGAAAGGAACCGCTATAGCCAACATCGTGCATTGTTCAGTGATTATTCTTGGCTTACTGCTGGTTGGCACAATCGCCATGAGTAACCTCGGAGGCTGGGAAGCCGTTACGACGTTGGCTGACGGTATGCTCGCCGACGCGAATAAAGATCAGGCGAGTTGGTGGAGCTTCACCGGCATTGGCTGGGCGACCATCATCGCACTTTTTATCTCAGCAACAATTCATACTCCCGCTGCGTCTGTGTATGCCAATTACGCAAGTTCGGCCTCAAAGCAGGGCTACTTGATCCCCGGTTTCTTTCTGGCTGGAATCATTGCCGCCATGATGCCCTTGGTGGCTGGCTTTATCGGTATTCTGACTATGGCAACATACGGGTCCGATAGTGGCCTGACCAGCTATCTAAATATTGCGCAGCTGGCAATGGACACCGGGCCGATTCTCGGTGGCATTGCTCTGGCCGCGGTGCTGGCGGCGGTCATTTCGTCCGGCGCTCCGATTCTGTTAGCCAGCGCCACCATGTTTGTGAATGACTGGATTCCCGCAGCCAAAGCATATGACTCTGACCGCAAGCTGCGCGCCTACAAAATAGTGACGGTGCTTTACGGTACCGCAGCGGCAGTGATCGCCTGGCTTGGAAATATCAGCTCGGTGCTGCAACTGGTGCTTTTGGGGTTTGCTATGGTTGTGCCCCCGGCTATTGCGGTCGGATACGTATTTTACTGGCGGCGTACAACCGAGCAGGGCGTATTCTGGGGTATGGCGACCGGGTTTGCAGGCGGGCTGGTGATGTGGTTGTTCAACACACTGTTCGGTGGGGCGGAAAATGCCACAGCCGGTGGGTTTGCGCAGGCATGGTATGAATTGATTACCTTTCTTGGCGAATGGCGGGATCCCTCATTTCTGACTCTGATACTGCCTATGATAGTGATCCCAGCGGTAAGCCTGATGGGATCTAGACCAAAAGATGATGAAGGAAGAGCTGAGTCTTTTTACGTCAGGCTGGGAAGCATCAAACCAAACTTCGACTGGGCCTGATTACCTTTGCAGTGAGGTTCCTGCCTGAATCAGAAACGGTCCCGGGGTCGCATAGCTTTTCTCCAGCAGTGTGCAGAAGTCTTCGGCCGACTCCGCTTTGGCCCCGGGCACACCGAACCCTTTAGCTAGGTCCACCCAGTCAATCTCAGGATTGCCTATGTCAAACAGGCTGTTGGCAATGTCGCCCGGATTCTCAACGCCCAGTCTGGCATACTCGACGTTGAGTATGTTGTAGGAATTGTTGGCGAAGATCACGGTGGTGACATTTTGCTGTTCTCTAGCTTGAGTCCAGAGGCACTGGAGTGTATAAGCGGCTCCACCATCTCCCAGTAAGGCCAGCACAGGCCGGCCCGGGCAGGCCAGCGCTGCACCGGTAGCACAGGGCCCCCCCTGACCAATTGCGCCTCCCGTGAGGCTCAGCCAGCTGTTGGGAACCGTGTTCTGACAAAATGGATAGGCGGCATTTCCACCGCCGGAATCGGTGCATACGATTACGTCTTCTGGCATGGTTGCGGCGATAGCTTGGATTGTCGATTTGTGGTCCAGTTCTCCAGTGGGTTTGCCGATGTCTGCTTTCTGAAAACGGGTAACTTCGGATTGCATCGCGCCGACGCGTTCGGCGACCCGCTGAAGTGCTTCACAGGAGTCTTCTTCAATGAATGACAGCCGGGACACTTTGCAATCCTCCGGTACCATCTGCCCGGGAATTCCACGATAAGCAAAAAATGAAGCGGGGATTTCGCCGCCCACCAGAATGAGGTGCTCAGTACCTTTTAGTGCTGCCAGTATTTGCTCTGGAAAATAAGGCAGTCTTTCAACGGAAACCCGGCCCGGCCCGCCATCAACGCGAGCGGGGAAGGTGCCATTCAGCAAGCGGCATCCGGTCTTGCTCGCGATACGGCTGGCAACCTCCATTGCGGCCTGCTCGGCGCCCTGATTTTCGAGCAGCATCGCAGTTTTTCCGCCCTTAGAAAGGATATTGGCAACTGTTATTACCGCGGTTTCATTCACTGTGGCACGGACGGGTTCAGGATTGGGGGTGACGGGGCCTCGACTGTCTCCCCAGGCGGCATCTGCACCCATAATCAGCGTTGCGATCTGTCCAGTGGTACCTGTACTTTGTCGCAGCGAGGCGGTGTAGGCGTCTGCGCCATCTTGGGCGAGTGTTTCCGACGTTGAACAAGACTTTATCCAGCAGGAGAAATTTCTAGCCAGTGTATCAATGTCAGAGGTAAGCGGCGCATCAAAGCCCACATGATAATTAGGATGATTACCAATGATGTTGATCATTGGTGCATTGCCGCGGCGCGCATTGTGCAAATTGGCTATACCATTAGCCATACCAGGCCCGAGATGGAGCAGTGTTGCCGCCGGCTTACCGGTCATTCGGCCGACTCCGTCTGCGGCACCGGTACAAACGCCTTCGAATAGGGCCAGTACCGATTTTATTCTAGGTACCGCATCTAGAGCCTGAACCAGATGCATTTCCGAGGTGCCGGGGTTAGCTATACAAAATTCTACGCCGCAGTCGGCAAGTGTATTGATCAGTGCGGTAGCGCCGTTCATGCTGTCATCCTGATTGTTATTTTTGTTGTAATTTGAGTCTCAATAATACCACCAAGTTCGCTGAAGCGGAGGACAATCGTAACGGATAAGAAACCTTGAGCACCTTTCTTGATGTGACGGGCGGTCCGTAAAACGGGTCCGGTTTTCCTGTATGAACCGGTTCGGCACTGCCTCTGTGGCGAATTTCGGGTACACTCTCGATAAAGACCAAACTAAAGATAGGAGATTTATATGAAGGCTGTTGCGCGTGTAGCTATCATCACCGGGCTGCTTTCCACAGGCCAGGTTCTGGCCCAAGGCACATATTCACCCGAGCGTACCCAATGGGGACAACCTGATCTTCAGGGAGTCTGGAACTTTAGCTCAGTTATTCCTCTTGAGCGCCCGGCATTTTTCGGCGACAAGACCGAGTTGACGCCGCAGGAGATTGAGGCCTTCAAAGCGCAGACTGAACTGGGTCTCCAGGCTCTTAATAATCAGGGGGTCGGGGGATATAACACTTTCTGGACTGAGATGGGCAATGGGGATGATAACCGGACGTCCCGGCTGATTTACCCTGCCAACGGCAAGCTTCCGACCACGGTAGAAGGAGTGCCTGTGCAGGTTGGTGGTTTGGGTCCGGATGAACCCGGCGAGCGTCCGGTCCGCATGGTGGTTGGAGGTATCGCGAAAAATGGGCCGGAGGACCGAGGTCTCTCCGAGCGTTGCATTGTCGGCTTTAATTCGGGGCCTCCTTTTGAGCCAAACCTCTACAATAACAACGTTCAGGTTATCCAGAGCAAG
>JASMER010000179.1 GCA_030752195.1 Gammaproteobacteria bacterium | reverse complement strand
CCGATCTGATTTAGTCCATCTGACAATCGATCATGCAACAACATAAAGCATCGATAGGCGGCCCGGTTGACGTGATGGTGTGCTGCGAGCTGGTGGCGCCAAAGACCTAGCTAGCTTTTCGAGTCGTCGCGCCGTATTTCTTGAGATAGACCAGCAACAGAGAAATCGCAGCAGGCGTCATACCCGGTAAGCGGGACGCCCTGCCAATATTGTCCGGCCTCGCCGCTTCCAGTTTCTGCTTCAGTTCTGTGGATAGTCCCTGAACTGATGAGTAGTCAAAATCAGCGGGAATGGTCGTGTTTTCCTGTCTTTTCAGTCTGGAGATTTCCTCAGACTGCCGGTCAATATACCCCTGGTATTTGATCTTTATCTCAGCCTGAAGACGAGCCTGTTCCGCTATCCGGCGTTCCGGGCTGTCTGAGTCTGATCCGGTCACTGGGCTCCCGAGAATTTCGAGCAGGGTCTCATAGTTCAACTGAGGTCTCGCAAGCAATTCAGACAGTCGGTATTCACGAGCAATAGGCTTCTCCAGAAAAGCATTCAGCTTAGCCGCGGCGCTGGAGTCCTTGTGAATGATATTTTCATTCAGATAATCAAGTTCAGCAGCAACCGCACTGGCTTTTTGCTGATAAAACGCCCAGCGCTCAGCATCAACCAGACCGAGCTCCCTGCCTGTGGGGGTAAGTCGGGAGTCGGCGTTGTCTTCCCTCAGCGTCAGTCGGTATTCTGCCCGACTGGTGAACATGCGGTACGGCTCGTTGGTCCCCAGGGTGATGAGGTCATCAATTAAAACACCGAGGTAGGCCTGGTCTCTGCGGGGGCACCAAGATGCCTTCCCCTGCACCGCGAGCGCGGCATTCAGTCCGGCCAGCAGACCCTGCGCAGCGGCTTCCTCATATCCGGTTGTGCCATTGATCTGGCCGGCAAAGTAGAGTCCTTCCACAAAACGCGTCTCAAGGGAATAATTCAAATCTCTGGGATCAAAAAAATCATATTCAATGGCATAGCCGGGGCGCGTAATATGTGCTTTTTCAAATCCCCTGATCTGCCGGACCATTTCAATCTGCACATCGAAAGGCAGACTGGTTGAGATCCCGTTGGGATACAGCTCGTTGGTTTTCAGCCCCTCCGGCTCAACAAAAATCTGGTGGCTGTCCTTATCAGCGAATCGCATCACCTTGTCTTCAATCGAGGGGCAGTAGCGAGGTCCGGTTCCTTCAATCACTCCCGTATACATCGGCGAGCGGTCGAGTCCGCTGCGGATGATTTCATGACAGGCAGCATTGGTGCTGGTGATGTAGCAGGGGATCTGCTGCGGATGTTCTGCCTGTCTCCCCAGAAATGACATAACCGGCGTCGGACTGTCGCCATGTTGAATTTCCATGACGGAAAAATCCACACTCCTGGAATCAATTCTCGGCGGCGTGCCTGTTTTCAGGCGCTCTACCCTGAAAGGGAGCTGCCGAAGACGCTCTGCCAGCGCAACAGAGGGTGGATCACCCGCTCTACCGCCGCTGCTTTGCTCCAGACCGATGTGAATTTTGCCGCCCAGAAAGGTGCCAGTGGTGAGGACAACTTTCTTGCTGACAATCTCCAGTCCCATCTGAGTTCGCACGCCACCGACCACCCCTTCGGACAGCAAAAGATCATCAACAGCAGACTGAAAGATTGACAGGTTCTCTTGCGCTTCGAGTATTTCCCGAATGGCCGCTTTGTAGAGCACACGATCTGCCTGAGCGCGGGTGGCTCGAACGGCAGGCCCTTTGCTGGCATTGAGAACCCGGAACTGGATGCCGGCTCGGTCCGTCGCCCGCGCCATTGCACCTCCGAGCGCATCAATCTCTTTGACAAGATGGCTCTTGCCTATGCCGCCTATCGCCGGATTGCAGGACATCTGACCCAGCGTTTCAATACTGTGGGTTACCAGTAGCGTATTGGCCCCAGTACGAGCAGAGGCAAGAGCCGCTTCGGTACCGGCATGCCCACCGCCCACCACGATGACGTCGTATTCCAATCCGTAGCGCATAGTCACGTTTATCTGCTGATTTTCAGGGGGGTGAAGTATATAGCGATCTCGGGTAATTGACAGGCCTGTCAGTGCGGTTAGCTGTTCAGCGCTGATTTCTCTGAGCCGTTAATTATCTGATTGATAAATATATATAGTTATAAAGTATAGATAGAAGAAGGTATTGATACTGTTGTTATAGGGGGACAGAATATCTGTTGAAAGCCTAAAAAACCTTATATATTTCAGATTCTTAACCCTTTGACAAGTGGGTGTGAAACCGCGGTATTAAAACGGTATACCTTATGCACCGATTGTGGGTGTTTGGACGCCCCAGGGTGTTCAGCCGTGAACCGGTGATTCACCCACAAGACGTACCCAACGCTGAATAGGGTTTTGCACAGGAAGCTGACACGGTGTCTCGACTGACCCTGCCGGGTCAGAGGTCTTGGCGAGGTTACTTACCTATGCAGAAATTTGAGAAGATCTCTCCAAGAAGATCATCGCTGCTCACTTCGCCCGTAATCGCACCGAGAAAGGTCTGAACCCGACGTAGATCTTCTGCAACGAGCTCAAGAGGTAAGTGCTCACAAACCCCTGAAATCGCGCTTTCAAGGGATTCCTGGGCATTTGACAAGGCTGTAAGGTGTCGTTCCCTGGCGCTGAAATTCCCCTCTCCCGAGCTCTGGTACCCGGCCAGCTCGCTGAGGTGATCCCTCAGATCATCAAGACCTGTGCGCGTTTTGGCTGACAGTCGGAATAACTTGAGCACATGGTCTTGGTAGTGTGTGGATGAAACACCCGGCTCATGGCACTCAGTTAAATCGATCTTGTTGTATACCACGCAGACCCGGTTAAGCAGTTGGGCAAGCTCGGTTAAATGGGTTGCCTCGTCAATGGCTGTATCACCATATTTTCCGGCAAAAAGCGTTTGTAGAACCGGGCCGGGCTCCTGATCAGAATACACAGCGCTGTCCGCCACCAGCAGGATCAGATCCGCTTCATCGAGTGCAGTGACAGCTCTTTTGACGCCTTCCCGCTCAACCACATCCTCGCTGTCACGCATGCCGGCGGTGTCGATGATATGGACGGGCAGACCATTAAGGTTGATTTCCTGACGAATGACATCCCGGGTAGTACCGGGGATGTCTGTCACGATGGCAGTGTCGGTACCGGCCAGCGCGTTCAACAGACTCGACTTGCCGGCATTGGGTGCGCCGACAAGAACCACGGTAATCCCGTCTTTGACTACCAGTCCCTGATGGGCCGCCTCAAACACATCGGTAAGACGCTGACTGGCAGTCTCCATCGCCTCGGCCACCCCAGTGTCTGTCATGATATCGATGTCTTCATCAGTGAAATCGATGGCGGTTTCAACATTGACCCGGATTCTGGTGATGTCTTCAACCAGCTGGTGGATTTTTTCCGAAAAAACGCCTTTAAGCGTTCTCATGGCTGATCGGGCCGCCTGGGCTGAGCTTGCATCTATGAGATCAGCGATGGCTTCAGCCTGCAGGAGATCGATCTTACCATTCAGGAACGCTCGTTCAGTAAACTCCCCCGGTGCCGCCAATCTGGCGCCCCGGGCAATACACTGTTCAAGCAGGGACTGAAGCACTTGCGGACCGCCGTGACCCTGCAGTTCCACAACATTTTCACCCGTGAAGGAGTGGGGCGCCTTGAAGTAAAGCGCGATGCCGCTGTCGATCAGCTCGCAGTTGCTGCTCATCATGTCGACAAAGGTGGCCAGCCTGGGTTGTAAGGTAAGTCCGGTAATCCGTTGTCCGATGGCCAGTGCTTCGGGCCCGGACAGCCGGACGATACCGATGCCGCCACGCCCTGTGGCAGTGGCAATGGCACAAATAGTGTCTGCGTCCTCTTTAATCATGCGACCTGTTCAGGCGTTTACTGGCAAAGG
>JASMER010000178.1 GCA_030752195.1 Gammaproteobacteria bacterium | reverse complement strand
AATCTGCATCCGGCCGTAAGACTTGGAATAGGCGACGATGCTGCGATTATGCATGGCCGTGCCGGGCAACCACTGTGCGTCTGTACCGATGTCCTCGTCAGTGGCGTCCATTTCCCCGCCGGAGCTGTTCCGGCGGAAATCGGGCAGCGCGCTCTGCGAGTCAATCTCAGCGATCTGGCCGCAATGGGCGCTCGGCCTGTGTGTTTCACGCTGGGACTGACTCTGCCCTCTGCCGACGAGCAGTGGCTCTCCGGGTTCTCGTTGGGCTTACTGGGCGCAGCCGAGCAGTTCGGGTGTTCCTTGGTGGGCGGTGATACCACCCGCGGTCCCTTGTCTATCAGCATTACTGCGATAGGAGAGGTGCCGTCGGGGGCGCCTGTCCGCCGAAGCGGAGCAAAGCCGGGTGATTTGTTGTATGTCACCGGCTGTCTGGGCGATGGACAGGTCGCCTTACATCATTTGGATTTTGATGCGACAGAGTCCACCGCGCATAAGTCAGCACTCGCTCTAGCCGGGCACAAGTCAGCTCGCAAAGATCTGACCCCGGAAGACAATGCTTACCTGCATAGACGGTTTTTTCGCCCTGAGCCCAGGCTAGCTTTCGCTGATCTGGCTCGAAATCTGATGAGTTCGGCAATTGACGTGTCAGACGGACTGCACGCAGATGCCGAACATCTGGCCAAGACTTCCGCAGTCAGGCTGCGCATCAATTTGGATCAGCTGCCATTCTCTCAATCGGTGCTTAGACTGACTTCAGAGGCAGAGCGGGTGAATGCAGCGCTGTACGGGGGCGATGATTACGAGCTTTGCTTTACCGCGGAGACCGCCTACCGTGGTCAGATTGACGCGGTCGCGGCGAGTGCAGGTCTGCGTGTGACTGCGATAGGTGAAGTTGAGTACGGTAGCGGGATCAGCCTGTTTGACCGAGGGGTTGCAGTACCGGCCAATCATCAGCGTGGCTTTGACCATTTTTCCAGGGTGGACCCGCGGTGATACCACCAGGTTTCGACAAGTCCAGTCCGGTACACTGGCTCGCATTCGGGTTCGGCAGCGGATTTGCCCCCAAAGCACCGGGGACCCTTGGCTCTGCAGCTGCGACTCTGCTGTATCTGCCACTGGCAGAGCTCCCGCTGGCTATTTACGGTGTACTCGTCGTGCTGGGGTTCGTAGCAGGAGTATGGATATGCGGCTCGACTTCCAGACAGCTTGGTGTTCATGATCATGGCGGAATCGTTTGGGATGAGTTCGTGGGCGTGTGGATTACGCTGACGGGGGTTCCGCCGAACCTCAGTGGAATGTTATTCGGTTTTCTGTTGTTTCGACTGCTGGATATTGTGAAACCGTGGCCAATCAAGTGCGCTGACAAAAAGGTTCACGGTGGTTTTGGCATCATGCTCGATGATGCGATTGCAGGTATACTGGCGTCCGCCTGCCTGCAGGCAGGCTTTTTACTTATTGCCTAGCCGCGCTCTGATAAGAGCTGGTCTGGCTCGTTCATTAATCAAAAAGTCAGTAATCTTGGCCAAACAAGTAAGCATCATCTGGATTTATCTTGTCCCAATCTCGTTCACTAATTGTTGATCTTCTGCGTCATGGTGAACCAGAAGGGGGGGATATTCTTCGAGGAAGGATAAATCCGGTGCTGACCGAGTTTGGATGGCAACAAATGAGAGTGGCAGCGTCTCTGGATGCCTCTTTTTCGGCAACGGCTAATACGCCGCACTGGGACACGGTGATAAGCTCGCCCCTGTTCCGATGTCGCGAGTTCGCAGAGCGTGCTGCGAGCGCGGCGCAGACGATCTGCCACGTAGAGGAACAGTGGCAGGAAATAGATTATGGAGACTGGGATGGTATGCCACTGAATCAGTGGCGTCGGGAGGCAGCCAATCAGTTTCGTGCTTTCCGACAGGATATGACTGCTCTGGCACCGCCCAACGGTGAAGATTTCATGTCTTTCAAAACGCGTATTCTTACTGCTTGGCAGGCCATATGCGTACGGCAAGAATCCAGCCATGTTTTGGTGGTCACCCATGGCGGGGTGATGCGAGTCGTTCTGCCCTCGGTGCTTGGGATGCCTCTGAATCGAAGTTTTCCGCTGCACATCCCCTTTGCCTGCCTCAGCAGGATCAAACTGACATGGGCTGATGACAAAGTCAGTGCCAGCCTTATCTTTCATAACGGCGCCGCTTACCGTGAGGCGAACTAGTTGTCCTAATCTGCCTTGCGCACGGACTCGATCTGCGCACAAAGACGCTGTGCACCCTCGAGCGCCCTTGGCGTATGCCGCTGCATCAGATCCGGCGGGATGAAAAAAAGTTTGCCGTCTCTGACTGCTGACAGCTCTGTCCATTCACGCCAGCTATCCAACCATTCGGGTCGCTCCTGGTCCATACCGCTGGCAACGATGAGTTGAGGGTCCCGAGACAGCACGGATTCCACAGACACTTTTGGCGCGACCCTGGATAGCTCTCTGAAAATGTTGGTTCCTCCGCAAAGGCTGATTATGTCATTGATCAGCTCCTGCCCTCCTGCAGTGATGAGAGGCCGGTTCCAGACCTGGTAAAATGTTCTGACTGGTTCACGCCGGGAGTACCTTGTCCTCAGACCTTGAAGCTGTCGTCGAAAATTTGCGCTGGCCTCGGAAGCCACAGCGCTAGTGCCGGCGAGGGCACCGATTCGATCGAGATGAGATGCCACAGTGTCCAGGTTTTGTGGCTCGGCGACATAGATTGTGAGCCCCAGCTTCCGGAGTCGGTTGATCGTGGCGCGAGGATTTCCGGACTGCCAGGCGATAATCAGGTCAGGTTGCAGTGCTAACAAGGTTTCCAGATCAAGAGAGTCATAGCGACCTACGACTGGCAAGCTTCTGGCTTCTGGCGGGTAGTCGCTAAATTCGACGACGCCAACAATCTTTTTCCCGGCTCCCGCCGCATACAGGATTTCGGTAAGTGAGGGCGCGAGGCTTATGATCCGCATGGCCGGCGCTGGCAGGCTTACTAGATTGCCTTCATCGTCATAGGCCTCAGCCGCATGAGCCCGCTGGGAATCCGGTACGCCGAGGCTAAGTATTCCCGAGAGCGCAAGGTAAGTAAGTGATGACTTCAATAGTCAATGCCTCGCTGCACTTTAACGCCCTCATAGAACGCGTGTTTAGTTTCAGCTACTTCGCTGACGGTATCGGCCATCTCAATCAATTCAGTCGAGGCGTTTCTTCCCGTTACCACCACGTGCTGAGCGGGAGGTCGAGACTCGATTGCATGAAGCACCATTTCTTTATCGAGATAACCATAGGTGAGCATATAGGTGAGTTCGTCCAGAATCACGACATTGACGTCAGGATCGCATAAAAGGGCAGCGGCATGCTGCCAGGTCGACTCGGCAGCTGCAATATCCGCTTCCCTGTCCTGTGTTTCCCAGGTAAATCCGGTGGCCATTACGAAGAAGTCAACTAGCTGATGGTGCTGAAACAATTTCTGCTCCCCGCAGTCCCAGGTGCCTTTGATAAACTGGACAACGCCACTACGTAGTCCGTGACCAACACTGCGGGCCAGCATGCCAAAGGCAGAGGAGCTTTTGCCTTTGCCATTCCCGGTTAAGACGACCATAAGCCCTTTGTCGATCGTCGCTTTGGCTATGTTGCCATCAATGTGTTCTTTCTTGCGCTGCATGGCGCGCTTGTGACGGGCATTGCGCTCGGCCGAAGTCGACATAATTTTCCCCACTTGTTGTGCTGCATGCCCATCAGACAGGCAGAACAATAACACTCGATGTCAGAGCCTGAAACGCGCGGCAGCGGGTTTCAGATTGGCTGTTTCAGCTAATCCGCAGAACAGACACGCGAACTGAGCAAGTCAATTTGGCTCGGTCAAGCTTAAACCGCTTCGGAGTATAAATTGCAGGCTTTGCACTTCTGCTGGATAGCAAGCGTGATAGCGGCGCTGTCGAG
>JASMER010000177.1 GCA_030752195.1 Gammaproteobacteria bacterium | reverse complement strand
CTGGTGGCCGAGCGTAATCAGGTAGATTTTGAACTCGAAAGCGGTGCTTTTGGCGCGACCGCCTACTTCAGCCATGGTGACTCGTTTCCGGACGAAACCAAAGCCCTGTGCGATTCCGCTGATGCCATACTAAAAGGCCCAATCGGGCTCAGTCACGAAGAGTCCAAGAAGATCCCCGTTGATATGCAACCCGAGCGTGGTGCATTGCTGCCGCTGCGCCGTCGGTATGACACGTTCGCGAACTTCCGCCCTGTTTACCTTCCAAAGGCTATTGCACATTTTTCACCCTTGAAAGCGGAAGTCATCGGTGACGGCATTGATTTTATTATCATCCGTGAACTTGTCGGCGGCCTGTACTTTGGCAACAAGGAAACTGGCGTCACCGAGAACGGCAAACGCTTTGTGACTGAAAGTCTGGAGTACGATGAAGATCAAATCGCCCGGATCGCGAGGGTAGCTTTTGAAACCGCCCAAAAACGTCAGAGCGTCCTACATAACATTCACAAAAGCAATGTGCTCAAGTCGAGCGTGCTTTGGAATGAAGTCATGGAGGAAGTCGGCAGAGATTTTCCTGAAGTGCAGATCAAACACATTCTGGTAGATGCTGCCGCTACCTACCTCTGTCTTAACCCCGGACAGTTCGACGTAATGGTCATGGAAAACATGTTCGGCGACATCCTGAGTGATCAGGGAGGAGGCATTCTGGGGTCCCTCGGCCTGATGCCTTCGGCCTGCATGGGGCCAGATAAGGCCTACTATGAGCCCTCCCATGGTTCCGCGCCTGATATTGCTGGACAGAAAATCGCCAACCCCTATTCCATGATAGGCTCGGTCGCCATGATGCTTGAGATGAGCTTTGGCATGGAACGCGAAGCCCGGAACGTTTGGCAGGCGATGCAGTCGGTCTTTGCTCAGGGTTTCTCTACCCCCGACCTTTCGAAGCCGGGGAGTGATGTTAAGATGATCAGTACCGACGGGTTCGGTGATCTGGTCGCCGAGGAACTCAGCAAACTCTGACTCAGATACTGTGGAGTTTCAGATTGACCATCCTGAGCGTGGCCTTCACCGCTGCCATAACCTGATTAGAATCAACCCCACGGGTTTTGAAGTCGCGCTCTCCTGACTGCCAGGTGATAATGCACTCGGTCAGCGCGTCAGTCTGACCACCGCGCGGGATGTGCACTTCATAGTCGACCAACGCAGGCATAATGAAATCACGGGTCTTCAGGATATTGGTAATGGCATCCATGAATGCATCGAAGCCACCATTACCGGACCCGGTGCCCTGCAGCTCTTCCCCTTCAATGTCGACACAGACACTCGCCGTGCTTGCCACTTTGAATCCAGTGTTGATATTACAGTTCAGCAGTGTGATGTGATGGTACTCTTTGCTCTCCATCACATCAGCAATGATAAAGGGAAGATCTTCCGCGGTAACCACCTGCTTCGAGTCTCCCAGCTGTACCACCCGCTCTAACACCTTGGCCTTTTCTTCATCGGACAGCTGAATGCCCAGTTCATCCAGATTGTTCGTCAACGACGCCTTACCGCTCATTTTACCCAGCGCATAACTGTGCTTTCTGGCAAATCGCTCAGGACTGAGGGTACTCTTATACAGGTCCCCTTTCAGATCACCGTCCGCATGAATGCCGGCTGTCTGGGTAAACACATCAGCACCGACTACCGGCGTATTGGCCGCGATCCACTTACCAGAAAAGTTTTCTACCATCCGGCTCACCATCGCGATATGAGTTTCATCAACAGACAGCTGCACCCCCATCTTGTCTTTCAGGGCAACCGCAACTTCTGCCAGTGACGCATTACCGGCGCGCTCACCAAGGCAGTTCACTGTACAGTGTATGTTGTTAATCCCCGCCTCAACGGCCGCCATAACGTTTGCCGTGGCCAGACCGTAGTCATTGTGCGGATGGAAATCGAACCGCATGTTAGGGAACCTGCTGAGCATATCGCTAAGGGCTTCGCTGACTTCTGCAGGCGACATTAGACCCAGCGTGTCCGGGAGCAGGATGTGACTGATATTAAGATGCTGCACTCCGCGAACCAGACCGAACACATATTCTCGGCCGTTCTTGTAGCCGTTGGACCAGTCCTCGAGATACATATTTACGCGCATCCCCGACGCTTCGGCATACTCTACGGTTCTGATGATATCTTCAACATGTCCATCCAGCGTCTTGCCGAGCTGCTCCCGACAATGTTTTTCACTGCCTTTACACAGTAGGTTGATAACCTGACCGCCGGCGTCCCTGATCCAGTCCACACTGCGCTGGTAGTCGACAAATCCAAGCACTTCAACTCGATCGGCTAAACCTTCACTTTCCGCCCAATCAATGATCTGCGCGACTGCTTCTTTCTCTCCGTCGGATACGCATGCTGACGCAACTTCTATGCGGTCCACTCTGAGAGACTGGAGCAATGCACGGGCAATATTCAGTTTTTCATTTGCGGAGAATGAAACGCCCTGAGTCTGCTCGCCATCACGTAACGTGGTATCCAGCAATCGAATGTGTCGTGGCTGGGTCGTGCTATTCATCGGTCTTTTCCAGGTTTTTATTGGTTAAGTTTTTTTAAAATTCGTCTCAGAATCAACAGGCAGGCGCTCAAGAACGCCTGAGGGCAGGGATTCTAGCAAAAACTTGCGAGCTAACGTAATCGGATTAGTCCAAGCTTGTGATTTTTCGACATTTTTAGTGATTTAGCGACCAAATTGGAGTGGCATAGCATTCGTTATATACTGCTCGCGGTCGAAATTCCCCGTATTACCCGTTCACCCGGGTCTACGAAGAGCTACTCGCAAGTTCGAAGATCAGCGGCAGCCTGCTGTCCGAATTGAGAACACCGCCTAATGGAAGATTCAGCAACCGACACTTATCAGGGAAAACCTGCCGACTTTCCGGTCGCCGGCCTGTGGCGCCGGCTGGCCGCCCTGCTTTACGATGGATTTCTCGTCGCCGCCATCTGGATGGTACTCGGCTATCTGATACAGTTTGCGTTCGGCACAGACACCAACCAGCTTGTGGATGGGCGCGTCGTCACCGACCCACTGCAGGACGCGGTGATCTTTCTAATGATGGTGATTACGTCGTTCGGCTTCTATGCGTGGTTCTGGGGGCGTAGTGGGCAGACTCTGGGAATGATCGCATGGCGGCTGCGGACTCAGCGTCCAGACGGCCGACTACTGACGCTGCCTCAAAGTGCCCTGCGCTTTGGGCTCGCCTGGCCGAGTTTCTTCCTGCTGGGAATCGGGTTTTTCTGGCTGCTGACCAATCGGCAGCAGGGCACACTGCATGATCGTCTCTCAGACACCCGCGTGGTGCTGGTGCCGCGCTCGTATCGCCTGTTCTGAACGGATCAGGCGACTTTCTCTTCTCGCCGATTGAGTAAATCAACTAGCGCTGCCGGCACTGCCGCAATCTGATGCTGATCAAAGTCAAAAAACACCACGCCGGTCTTGGCCTGACACACGACAGTTTCAAGTGCACTGTTAGTTACCTGGAAGGAAATGTCGAAGCCATAGTGGTTAAAGTCGTTGACGCCGACATCAATGAACAGCCGGTCCCCGGCGAAGGATTCGGATCGGAAATCCACAGCCTGATCTGCCACTACCAGCCCCAGCCCGAATACGTTGGCCTCAGAGAACCCAAGATGAGCCAGAAACTGAAGACGCGCTTCGTTCAGTATTTGCAGCATCGCGACACTGTCGAGATGCTTTGCGTAATTCAGATCGCTGATGCCGACCGCTCTTTCCATGCTAAACAAAAATTGGTCAGGCGTACCGATCTCCACTCTTGGCATAACCACTCCTCGTAATACATTAACCGGCCTGTCTGTTCAGACAACAGCGACTGAATAAGGTTCACTTAAGTCGGGCGGAATCTGCGCCGGGCATGCTGGGTCAGAGGGGCTCTGGCCGGCGGCACCGAGTTGCTTATACCCTCGAATG
>JASMER010000176.1 GCA_030752195.1 Gammaproteobacteria bacterium | reverse complement strand
CGAAATAGAACTCAGCGTTGGCCCAAGCTGCAGGCAATCTGACAGCAGTGAGAATCTCACCGTCATCGAGTGCAGTCATGTTGCGAATGTCGCGGTCAGGACCAATAAAGAAGTCCTGGGCAGGCATTGTGCGTGTGCCATTCTGGCTGGCGATTACCATGGTTGCGTCAAGAGCAATCAGGGTTGGCGCTGTGTCAGAAGGGCTCACCGCCACGCAGCGGCTCGCACCGAAGATCGCGTGCTCACGATTCAGCCCTTCCGGGGAGTCGGCGTAGCAGATATTGCCGCCGGCCCGATAGCAGTCCAGGCCCCGGCGGTAGTACCAGCAGCGCGCATCCTGATTCAAGTTGCCGCCCAAGGTGCCGACGTTGCGAATCTGGGGGCTAGCTACAACTCCGGCAGCCTGCGCCAACACACCATAGCGTTCCTGGATGATCGGATTCTTGGCGATCTCAGTTAGAGTCGTGACTGCCCCAATCTCAACGCCATCGGCGGTCTCCCTAATGCCTTTCCAAGCATCGATCTGAGTCAATTCGATCATGGCGCCGGGCGCCTTGTTGCGGTCCTTAAGCCAGCCGAAGGTGTCCTGGCCGCCAGCGAGGAGCCAGCCGTCGCTGCCAAGTGTGCTTGCCAATGCCAGGGCGTTTGCTTCATCAGTAGGCTGATAAAGCTCAATATCAGGCATTACGTCATGTGATGTCGCTACCATATCAACCTCTGAAGTTGTTTTGAGCAAGAGGCGCTGCATTTTCTTCAGTGCCTGCTAAGTGATTAATAATCATGTCGGCCGTAATTGGCGCCGTAGCGAAATGGTGACCGTCCAGCGCATCGGTTATCGCAGCAGTCAGTGCCGCAGACACGGCTCCCATGGAGGGCTCTCCAATTCCTCGAGCTCCAACCGGATTTTCAGGATCCGGCAGGTCGACCCAGCCGGTTCCAATTTTCACAGGTGTATCAAGATAAGTTGGCACCTTACTCTGCCAGTAGCCGGTCGAAGCAGGAAGGCCGTTCTGAGGGTCATACAGGTGACGCTCATAGCCAGACAACCCGATTCCCCAAACCGCTCCGCCAACCAGCTGATTTTCCATACCCTGTGGGTGAACGATGGTGCCTGATTCAGCAATAGTCACCATGTCTAGAATCTCATACTTGCCAGTTTCCAGATCTAGCTCTATTTCACAACAGGTCACCGTGAATCCCGGCGGATTTCCTTCGTGCCGCGGATCATGATACACGCCCATGAAAGCAGATCCGGCGAGTCGTGACACAGATATCTGGGTCCACTCAGCGAGCTCTTCCGGCAGATCTGCCTCACCGGTGAATTTGCCTCCAAGCTCCATGGCGCGCTGAGCGACCTCAGCGTAGGTGTAGCCAGTTGACTCGTCAGCGATCTGGTATACCCGCTCATTTGAGACGTCGTAGTCTGAGGGATCACCGCCAAGGTCGCTCGCCGCTATCTCCTTCATCTTATTTAGCATGTCAGTCGCAGCACCAAACATTGTGCGGGTGTTGGTGAAGATCGAATTACTGCCATCCTGGGGAGAAGTGATCGGTAGGTGGTTGTCAGTTCGGACATTGAGAATGTCGCAGTTTTCCCACGGCATTTTCAGAACTTCGGCGGCCGCGCGCGACGTCGAGGCGTAGGAGTAGGTTCCCAGATTGCCGGCGCCATTGTGAATTTTCAAACGTCCATCGGTTCCCATGGTCACGATGCCGTCCATGCCGCTGCGCCCGGCATTATGGTAGCCCTGGCCCAGGCCAAGACCTATCACCTTACTTCCATTGCGCTGTCGTCGGCGGGCCTGGCGACCTTCCCAGTCAAACTGCTGTGTCGCCATGTCTAAGGACTCTGGGACATAGGCAGACGTGAATGGAGTCTGTCGCGGTCCTGCCACATCTCCATTACGCGGCGCATTTATTTTGCGTATCTCCAGACGGCTGAGACCAAGCGCGTCTGCGGCCTTGTCAAGAATAGGCGCAATGATCGGCGCAATCTGGTTCTGACCGGGTCCACGCTGAGCACCCCGATGCGCCGTGTTGCTGCCTATTGAGGTACCGCGGAAGCGCAACGCATCGGGCTGATACAGCACGTCAATACAATCTGCAGCCGACGAAGCGTCGCCGCCGCCACCTTTGCCGCCGTTGTCAGAGATAATGTAAAGATCACAGGCTGACATGACTCCATCGGGCTTAAAGCCAACTTTGATCCAGCCTTGGAAACCCTGGCGCGCACCACCAATCGTGAATTCTTCTTCCCGAGTGATGCGCATCATCACGGGACGATTAATTTTCTGCGACAACTTAGCGGGTATAGCCATGCTGGGAATGCTGTTAGCGCGGGCACGCTGCCCGAAACCGCCACCGGTCGCCGCATTAATGAAGACGATATCTTCTTTAGGCACACCGATGATGGGCGCCATACCGTCGGCCAGCGCCGTCAGCGACTGGGATGTGCCATGCAGGTAGAGCTTGCCATCTTCCCAATAAGCCATGGCGCTGCGCGGCTCCATCGAGTGATGGGGATAGCCCGCCGTCGTAAACGTGGTTTCATAGACAAACTCTGAAGCCGCGAAGCCTGCCTCAAGATCACCCAGTGACCAGGTTTGCTGAGGTTCAGCGGTTGGTTCGTTGCCGGCCCGGAAACTCGCAACCTGATCCTCAGTCCATTTTTCTGTAGCAAAGCCCTGCCGGAAAACAAATGTGTTTTGATCGCCGGGGTAAGCATTCGCTCCTCCTTCTACCAGGCTGTCCAGAGGATCCAGCACAAAAGGCAGACGCTCAAAAGTTACATTGATACGAGAGATGGCCGTTTCAGCCGTTTTCTCGTCGATCGCGGCCAAAGCCAGAATTGGCTCACCGACCAGAGTCGGTTCGTTGGTCAGTATTTTAAGGCCCGTGCTCTGCGGTTCCCCGTCGGGATACACATCGTCAGCGGTTAGAATGCCGAACACCCCGTCCATTGCCAGCGCCTCGGAAGCGTCAATATCTAGCACCCGAGCATGCGGGATAGGACTGGTGAGAAGTCGTGAGTAAACCATGCCCTCTCGGGTATAGTCCTCTGCGTATTTAATGCGGCCTGTAACCTTGCCAGGTACATCAGGCGGCACGAAGTCTTTACCAATATGCATATAAGCCATGATGATTATCCTAGTTGTACGGCGCGCATGACGCCATCGAGATAAGAGTCATAAGAGCCACAGCGACAAATGTTACCGGACATGGCATGTCGCGCTTCCTCTCGCGTTGGGTTGGGATTTTCACGAAGCAAAGCAACTGCCGCCATGACCTGTCCTGGCGTGCAGTAGCCGCACTGTGGAGAAAGCTCTTCAACAAATGCCTGCTGCACAGGGTGCAGATCTCCGTTAGGAGATTCTAATCCCTCGACCGTTTCAATACGGGTATCCTTCATTGAATGTGTGAGCACCGAACAGGCGTAGGTGGCAACGTCGTCCACTAGCACGGTGCAGGCGCCACATTCGCCTCGGTTGCAACCAAGTTTGGTTCCGGTCAGCCCAAGCTTGTAGCGAAGTGTGGACGCCAGAGTCTCCTGCGGAGCCACATCGACACTGCGCATCTGGCCGTTTACATTTATTCTTATCAGACGCTCAACCGCTCCACCTGGTCGGTTTTGGCCGTTGGCCGCGTACCACATTCCTGTGGTGGTGGCCGCCGCACCAGAGGCAACCACCCCTTTGATGAAGCGTCGACGAGTTACTTTTGGGTTCACGGGTTACCTTCTCCTCCGGTAAATGATTTGAGTTGGACGAGCCGAGTTACTGAACTGTGAGCTCATGTTTGTCGCTTAAAGCGCAGGAAGTTGCGTGAAAGCGCCGAACGCACTGAAAACGTTAATGAGAATGAGTATCATTTGCGATAAGTCATTCTTATTTCTGAACTTTTGAGCAGATTAATGCACACGAAATCAATTATCAAGCTGGCGAGGCGAGCATCTAGCCAGAAGCTACGG
>JASMER010000175.1 GCA_030752195.1 Gammaproteobacteria bacterium | reverse complement strand
ACGATCCTCCATAAGGAAGGTCTGGCATTTGATGGGAAGAATCCAACAGTAGTCCATGGCTATGGTAGCTATGGCTCGTCGATGAACGTTGGCTTCAGCGCGACTCGAATTGCCTGGCTCGAGAAAGGTGGCGTCTGGGCGATCGCTCATGTCCGTGGCGGGGGTGAGTTTGGCCAGGAGTGGCACTACGCAGGCCGCATGGAGACCAAGCCAAACACATGGCGTGACCTCATTGCCTCCGCGGAATATCTGGTTCGGGAAAGTTATACCAGCCCAGCCCATATGGCGGCTTGGGGAGGCAGCGCGGGGGGGATTCTCGCAGGGAGAGCCATCACCGAACGGCCAGATCTCTTTGGAGCTGCGATCATAGACGTGGGCTCACTGGACACCATCAGAGCGGAAACCACAACCAATGGCGTACCCAATATCAAGGAGTTTGGGACGGTCACAGAGGAGGCGGGTTTTCACGCGCTTTTAGCAATGAGCTCCTATAACAACGTGCGGGATGACGTGGAATACCCTGCTGTAATGCTCACCCACGGATTCAACGATCCTCGGGTAGAACCATGGCAGTCAGGGAAAATGGCAGCTCGATTACAAGCCGCCACAGGAAGCGATAATCCCGTCTTATTGCGTGTAGATTTTCAGGCGGGGCACGGAATTGGTTCAACTCGAGATCAGTATTTACAGGAACGCGCCGATCAGTTTGCTTTTCTCTTTTCCAGGCTGGGTAGAAACTAAGTGCTAAGGATCGACCGTAAACCAGCCATAGTTTCGGATGCTTATAGATTTTCCTCAAAGGATAAGTAGGGCAGACTTACCGCGTCCACGCGTGTCTTGGTGCGGCCAATCGGCCTTGACATGGTAGAGGTCGCCAGTTCGAATGTGGCTGGTACTGTCAAATACCACAGACCCGGCCTTGTGCCGGGTTTTTCGTGAGGGGGGTTTAGCTGGCTCAAAGCCCCAAAGACGATCGACAGATCACGCCTGGCGGACTGATTTGCAGGGTGTTGCTGGCGACGACATCCGAAAAGTCAAAACGCAAGATCCAGTCTCGCGTTACCCATTCCGTCCGGCAGCACGCCATGAGAAAAACCCGGCACAAAGCCGGGTTTCCGTATTTTACGCGTCACGCACAGGCACGCGATGCATAACCAAAGCCTCAGAGGGTTGTGTGTCAAATGCGCTCAGAAATTCATTCGGAATTCAACACCGTAAGCACGTGGCATTCCTCTCACTAGGTAATCCTGATAGAACGCATTCAAGTTAAGGCCGTAAGTGTAGTAGCCCTTATCTGAAATGTTGCGTGCCCATGCTGCTACTGTGTACTTGTCTGTTGTATACGCCACCCGAGCATTGAGTAACCAGTACCCTGGATTTTGACAAGCTAACTCCGGGCTGGCCAACAGAGTACTGGCTCCACTGGCCGGTCTATCGCATGGCTGCTGGCCGTAGTCATTGAAAGGGTCGAACCAATAATCGCCCATGTACTGCGCCTCTCCAGAGAGGGTCAAATCACCACTCTGACCTGACCAGACCCTCCATTGAGCATTCAGGTTTACACTAGTTTGGGGGGCGTTAGGAAATTCATTTCCACCGATATTAGCTCCATCAGCGGACAGCTGTTGGTCATCGTATTCAGTGTCCAAGAAACCAGCCGAAGCGTTGATCAACAAATTATCCGAAGCCTGCCACGACAGCTCTATTTCTCCCCCACTTACTTCACCGTCAGCACTGCGGAGGAAAGATGTGGCGCCGACGATCTGAGCAATTTGCTGCCCTGAATAATCATAATAGAAGGCGGCGGCATTCACCTGCAGGGTATTATCCAGAAGGCGAGCTTTTAGCCCCAACTCAAAGGCATCAACCGTCTCAGGCTCGACAAAGTAAACTTGCGAAACATCCTGATACGCCAGCGCGTTATATGTGCCGGCCCGGTAGCCAAGCGCATAGCTACCGTAAAGCATCACATCGTCACTCATTCGATACTGAGCAACAAATCGCCCAGTCAACTCGTTGGTAGACTCATCTTGGTTCACCCTAGGGATTGAACTCATATCCAGAGGCGCGCCCGCAGCCACATTGGCGGCGTTGTATATGTAGGGCACGAGGGCCGCAACCGGGGTGCCGCCGAGATTTTTTACAACAGATACAGCGTCTTTGTACTTCACATCGTCCTGTGTGTATCTGAGCCCAACTATGGTGGTCAATCGATCTGTGACGTCGAATGATATCTCGCCATAAATCGCGGTGGAGGGACGCTCGATCGTGAACTCTTGACTCACGTCGATGTTTGCAAATGGTGGGGCACCTGCTGCCGCGCAAGCAGCCTGCACTGCAGTTCCGCCAGCGCTGTTAAGAAGCGCAACATCCGTGTTGAATGCAATCAGTGATCTCGCATCAAAAAACCCATTTGGATTAATGTTAAGTGGCGCACAATTAGCAGGGTCAGTCGGGTCCAACCCAGGCACCGCTGCAAAAAGCGGGAGTATAGACAACGAGTTGCCTACGGCAATCGATGGATTAAAGTAGTTGCCAGGCACGCCAGCCGAGGACAAAAGAGGCTGCAGGAAACCAAAAAAATCAGGCTCGTTAGCGGTGAAGATTTCATCGGCTCCTGTGTAAATGCCGCCAATGAAACGTAGACGTTCACTTGTAAAGTCAATCCTCAGGTCAACATTGTAACTCTCGCTCTCGGAGTAGTAGCGGATAGCGCATACGTCAAGCGCAGAGCCGTCACATTCAAAAGGCGATAACTGATACTCCCCCTCGTCGTAACCAAATATGCCTGTGAACGACCATGAATCATTAATCTCATGCTCCACAGTCAAGCTAACCCCCTCGCTGCTGGTGAAATATACGCCAGATGTATCAGATGCCACGGACTCCATGTCTGGGCTCGCAATCAGCGGCACTCCCGTGCCGTTTGCGCCACCTGCGAGGTAACCAACACCAAACGCAATATCTTGCCGTGGATCGTTTTCTGCCCAATAAACCTTTGCGTGGATATCAGTCTTATCGGAAGGACGCCACAGAACTGAGAGGCGGCCCGCAGTAGAAGAGGTCTGGGGATGATCAGTGCCTAGTAAGGTGTTATCCACATAACCATCTGCCTCAGATACAGCTCCGGATAACCTCACCCCGAGCACATCTGGAATGATTGTCGCTTCCACTGCTCCGGTGAAGTCTGCGTATGAGTAGTTGCCCAGTCGGACATTTAAGAAGCCAGACGCCCCTTCACCAAGGCTAGGCTTGATAGTGTTCACGTTCACTGCTCCGCCTGTCGTATTTCGACCATAGAGCGTGCCCTGTGGGCCTCTCAGCACTTCGACACTTTCCAAGTCAAAAAGCTGTTGCCCATGGGAGGCTCTGAAGCTCTGGTAAACCTCATCAACGTAGACCCCTACAGGTGACGCAGTTGCCGCGGAAAACTCATTAGCGACCGATATACCTCTGATTGAGAAATTTGGCTGAGTCCGACCGTAAGCACTGGTGACCTGAATATTGGGTACTGCACCCATTAGGTCGCTAGTCTCTACGATCCCGAGTTCCACAAGCCGCTCAGAGGAAAAAGCAGTCACCGCTTGAGGAATATCCTGCAGGTTTTCAGCTCTTTTTGAGGCTGTAACGACCACTTCCTCAAGTTGCTGCGCGAAGGTTGGCACCGTAAGGCTACTGATCACCGAGGCCAACAGGAGGTTTGATAACTTATGATTTTTCATTTACTGCTCCTGAGTTGAACGTATTTAAGATTTAGTACTGATTTCACTTAACAACTACTTAAACCACTAGGGTAGAAGAATCGTTCTCGTCTCCAAATAAGAGCGAAATCCGTCTTCTCCCAATTCCCTACCGATACCTGATTCGCCCCAACCACCAAAAGGCGCCACAAAATCTAGGATTTTTTTGGAGTTCACAGCGACGCTACCGGTCTTCAACCGTTGAGCTATCCCTAGCGCACGGTTGGC
>JASMER010000174.1 GCA_030752195.1 Gammaproteobacteria bacterium | reverse complement strand
TACCTCAAGCCTCTGCTGGCAGATTACTTCGGGGCGGCCCTGGCTGTGGACTCTGACGATGCGGGGGGCTGATGTGTCGGAAGGTCAGTGTCTGCCTGTGTGGCGCGTTATCAGGACAAGCCTATGAGCTTTAACGTAGAGGAGATTCGCGCGCAGTTTCCTGCTCTGAAGCAGGAGGTGAACGGCAGGCCGCTGGTTTATCTGGACAGCGCGGCGACCACGCAGAAACCGCAGGCGGTTATCGACGCCATTGTGCATTACTATCAGCATGACAATGCCAACGTGCATCGGGCGGCTCACGCCCTGAGCGGTCGCGCCACATCAGCTTTTGAGGACAGCCGCAGGGTAACTGCTGAATTCCTGGGATGCGCCAACCCCGCGCAGATTATCTGGGTAAGGGGCGTGACCGAGGCGATCAATCTGGTTGCCGCGAGTTGGGGGCGCAGCAATTTAGCCGCGGGTGATAAGGTTCTGGTCTCGGCCATGGAGCATCATTCCGATATAGTCCCCTGGCAGTTGATCTGCGCAGAGCGTGGGGCTGAAGTGATCCCTGTCCCTGTGACTGATGACGGCGAGATTGACCTACAGGCGCTGGAAGCTCTGCTTGATGAGCACGTAAAAATGGTCGCGGTAAATCACGTCTCCAACGCGCTGGGCACCATCAATCCGGTGCAGGAGATTGCAGCCAAAGCGCACGCTGTCGGGGCTCTTTGTATGGTGGACGGCGCCCAGGCCATTGCCCACTGGCCGCTGGACGTGCAGCAACTGGGTTGCGACTTTTATGCCTTTTCCGGACACAAGCTGTTTGGCCCGACCGGCATTGGCGTGCTCTGGGGACGCGAAGCGCTACTTGAAGCCATGCCGCCCTTTCTGGGCGGAGGGGAAATGATTGACCGGGTCAGCTTTGACGGTACGACGTTCAATCGCCTGCCCTTCAAATTTGAGGCCGGCACGCCCAATATTGCCGGAGTGATCGGATTAGGTGCCGCTGTGCGCTGGGTGCAGGGTCTGGACCGAGGGTCAGCTGAGGAGCATGAGCAGCTGTTGCTGCGGCGCTGTGATGAGCTGGCTGAGTCGGTGCGGGGTCTTCGGCGCCTCGGTCCCGAGCGGAACCGGGTTGGTGTGTTCAGCTTCTTGCTGGAGGGCACGCATCCGGAAGATCTTGGTACCTTGCTCGATCAGCAGGGCATCGCCATCAGGACGGGGCATCATTGCGCTCAACCCTTGATGTCCCGATTTGAGGTGCCGGGTACGGCACGCGCGTCGTTCAGCCTGTACAACACGATGGACGACGTGGAAGCGCTGTTCGCCGGACTGGCAAAGATTCAGGAATTCTTCGCGTGAACCGGCAGGCAGCTGTCATGCGAAGAGACGAATTCGCTGGAGTACAAATATGAGTGTAGAAATTTTTGACGTGACCCATGACCCGCAATCTGTCATCTCTGTCACAGAAGCGGCCGCCGCGCACCTGCTTAAACAGGTTCAGCTGAAAGGCATGTCGGCGGTGCGACTCAGCGTCAAAGAGAGTGGCTGCACTGGCTACATGTACGTCATGGAAGAGGTCAGTGCGTCCCAGAGCGGTGATCTGACGGTCAGTGTAGGAAATGATCTGACGGTGTATGTCGATGTCGGTTCGCTTCCTTACTTGCGCGGAACTGAACTCGACATGGTGCAGCAGGGTGTGAATCGAACGCTGCAGTTCAACAATCCGAATGTCACTGTCGCCTGCGGTTGTGGCGAAAGTTTTGATATCTCGGCGCCCTAGAGTCTCTCTTCATGACCAGCAAAGAACGGACGATACTCACCACTACCCGGGATTGCCCGGGCCGTCTGGTGCCGGTGGGTGACCCGGTGACGATTCCGGCGGCCACCTTTGTCACTCTGGTGCAGTCTCTTGGCGGCAGTTATACGGTGACTCATCAGGGCAATATGATTCGCGTCGATGGCACTGACGCCGACGCTTTGGGTCTGGAGCCGATCAGGCTGGAGTTTGATCCCCGCCCGGACGGTCAAATTGACGAGGCGCAGGTCTGGGAAGCTCTGCATACTGTATATGACCCCGAAATTCCCGTGGATATTGTGAATCTGGGTCTTGTTTACAAAGTGGCGATCAGCCAGTCAGAGGGTTCGGTCGAGATTGACATGACCCTGACTGCACCGGGTTGCGGTATGGGGCCGGTTCTGGTGGGCGATGTTGAAGTGCGGCTTGCGCGTGTGCCCAATGTGAAGAAAGTCAGTGTTGATCTGGTGCTGGATCCGCCCTGGAGTCGTGAGATGATGTCTGAAGAGGCACAGTTGGAAACCGGTATGTTCTTCTGATGCTTGCCTGCTCTTTCAGTTATACTGCGCGGCCTTCGGCTTATCCTCCATACAGTAAGTTGTAAACCACATGAGCAATCACCCTTTCGGGCACTCGATCAGCAGTGATGACATCAAGGACACCCTGGGTTTCGTTGACAGTTGGGAAGAGCGCTACAAGTACATTATTGATCTTGGAAAAGACCTGCCTGAATTGCCCGGCGCGAAACGCACCGAGGACAGGCTCGTGCGAGGCTGTCAGAGCCAGGTGTGGATTGACGAAGACATCGTCGAAGGAAGAGTTCAGCTCGCTGTCGACAGCGATGCCTTTATCGTAAAAGGTTTGCTGTGCATCATTCTTGCGGCCTACAACAATCGCACTCCTCAGGACATTCTGGATTTTGATATCGAAGCCTACTTTGCTGAACTGGAGTTGCTCAATCATCTCTCCGCTTCCAGAGGCAATGGTCTGCGCGCCATGGTGGCGCGGATTCAGTCCATTGCCCGCAGCGCACTCTGAGGCGACTGCCTTGCTGTCTAGTGCCCTGGCAGGGTGATCCGGCCGCGGCGAGTTGGCGCGAATGACCTCAGACATCGATCCGGCTTTCGCTTGTGATCACTCGCTGCAGGATCGTCAAAAAAATGCTCTGCAGAGCGATAAGCACCAACAGTATCCAGTACTCACCGTACATTCCGGCCAGCAAGAATCCAAATAGACTGATCACTCCATTAAAAAGCGCATAAGGTAGCTGAGTCCTGAAATGTTCGATCTGAGCGCATCCGGCACCTGTTGAGGAAAGGATTGTCGTTTCAGATATTGGCGAGCTGTGATCGCCAAACAGCCCTCCCGAGAGCACTGCGCCCATGCAGGCGTACAGTGGCGCCCCTACGAAGCTTGCCGTGGGAATGACCAGTGGAAACATGATGGCAAAGGTCCCCCATGACGATCCCGTGGCAAAACTTAGCATTGCTGAGAGCACAAAGATGGCTGCCGGCAGTATCCAGACGGGCAGGGCAGCTTCTGTGACCCCGGAGATAAAAACATCAGCGCCGAGACTGCGGCCGATATCAGAGAGCGCCCACGCGAGCAGCAGGGTCACTGCCACCAGCGTCATGTTTGTCATGCCTTTCAGGTAAATGTTGATGCTCTGCAGGACGGGCCTGACTCTGAGCAAGGCCATCAAAGTGATCAGGGTGACTGCTGCACTGAAATAGGCAGTGGAGAGCCCGGCGCGAAACAGAGAGCCGGATACCGGCTTAAGAGGGAACCCCAGTGGGACCAGCTGCCAGCAGAGCACAAACGCAAGTACGGTGAGCGGCACCCAGATCAGGATGGGTCGGGCATTGTCCCGTGCGAAGCCTTTGATCTCACGGTTTTTAGATTCGGCGTTTGCGGGCGATGCGTGGGTGTCCTGACGGGCGGAAATTTCAGCTTTTTGCATGGGGCCAAAATCCAGTTTCAGCACGGTCATCAGAGGCACCATGCCGACCGCCAGCCAGGCATAAAACTGAAAAGGTATGGTCTGAACAAACGCGGCGAACTCATTCTGCTCAAGACCGAGAGCGGTGAACTCCTGACTCATCAGGCCCATGATGTAGACGCCCCACCCGATAAAAGGCACCAGGATGGCGACCGGAGAAGACGTCGAGTCGATGATAAATGCCAGTTTCT
>JASMER010000173.1 GCA_030752195.1 Gammaproteobacteria bacterium | reverse complement strand
GCTCCTGAAAACATATAGTCAGAGAGTCTTCTTTGAATAGCGCCTTGATAAGTTGTATTGATCCGGGCGCTGCATTTTTGATCCGGAATGAGGGAGGGGTCCCGATGCCAAGCAGCCGATTTGATCACCGTAAATACAAACCGTTTCAGCCGATTGCGCTGAGCGACAGAACCTGGCCAGATCAGGTCATAGAATCTGCGCCGATCTGGTGCAGTGTGGATCTTCGGGACGGCAACCAGGCTTTGATTGAGCCAATGTCGGTTGAACAGAAAAAGAAGATGTTTGAATTGCTGGTTGAAGTCGGATTCAAGGAGATCGAAGTCGGATTTCCGGCTGCTTCCCAGCCAGACTTTGATTTTGTGCGTTGTTTGATTAAAGAAAATCGTGTGCCTGATGACGTCACCATTCAGGTGCTGACCCAGGCCCGACCAGAATTGATTCAGCGAACCTTTGAATCCCTGCGTGGCGCTCGCAGAGCGATTCTGCACGTTTACAACTCAACGTCGACTGTGCAGCGTGAAAAGGTGTTTAAAACGGATGAAGCCGGCATCATAGACATTGCGGTAGCAGGGGCAACCGAAGTGAAACGTTGCGCGGAACTGGCTCCAGAAACGGAATGGGTATTCCAGTACTCTCCGGAAAGTTTTACCGGCACAGAGATGGATTTTGCGGTCGAGGTCTGTGATGCGGTGAATGCTGTCTGGCAGCCGACTCCGGAAAATCCAGCCATCATCAACCTTCCTGCAACAGTGGAGATGGCCACTCCGAATATTTATGCTGATCAAATAGAGTATTTCTGTCGGAAGCTGAAAAATCGCGATTCGGTGATCATCAGTTTACATACCCACAATGACCGGGCCTCGGCAGTCGCTGCTGCGGAGCTTGCAGTGATGGCGGGTGCTCAGCGGGTTGAAGGAACCTTGCTTGGCAACGGTGAGCGTACCGGCAACATGGACATCGTGATAATGGCGATGAATCTTTACAGTCAGGGTATCGACCCGGGCCTTGATCTGCATGACATGGATCGCATCGTTGCGGTGGTCAGAGAATGCACACAGATTGACGTGCACCCGCGTCAGGCCTACTCGGGCGATCTGGTTTTTACTGCGTTTTCCGGTTCCCATCAGGATGCAATCAAAAAATGCTTGGATATCTATGAAGAGGGAACCCCGTGGGAAATTGCCTATCTACCCATAGATCCCCGTGATATCGGGCGTACCTATCAGGATGTGATTCGGGTTAACAGTCAATCCGGTAAGGGTGGTGTTGCCTATGTGCTGGCAAACAAATTCGGCTTCCAGTTGCCGCGCTGGCTGCAGATCGAATTCAGTCGGGTCGTGCAAAAAGTGACTGAGGACACCGGACAGGAGATCAGCCCTGACCAGATCTGGACCTTATTCAACAACCACTATCTTGATAACGCGAAGGCCCTGAGTCTGGAAGACTTCACCATTGCCAAACACGAAGGGCGCGAAACGTTTGCCGCTAAGCTGAACTACATGGGGGAAATGATCGCGATTAATGGTGAGGGTGACGGCGTGCTCGATGCGTTTGTTGAAGCGCTCAAGGATGCTATTAAGCTCGATTTTGAAATCATGGAGTATGGTGAGCACGCGCTGGGTCAGGGCGCCGATGCCGAGGCAGTGACCTATATTCAGCTTAGATGTGAAGGGCAGAGGTACAGTGGTGTCGCCATCAGTAAAGATATCATCGCCTCTTCTCTCAACGCGTTCATGGGAGCCGCCAGTCAGCTGCTGAGTGAACGCGCTGCGGCAGCATGAGAGTAGCTCTTCACGTGTCAGGCAGAAAGCAGGGCAGAGCTTTGTCTGCCCCATCTTTAGTGTCAGCGTGCAACGGATCTTGATTGTGCATGCTGAAACTGCTGGTTGGCATGTCTGTGTCTTCATTTTTCATGGGCCTGTTTGGTGTGGACTGGCAGATAGTTGACCGGAAAATTGTCAGAGCTTTTCCTGCAGTGGAGTTCGTCTCCACCGAAAGCCTTTTGGCCGAAGCGCAGCTCAATGTTGAGCCGACGATAATTGATGTCAGGCTTCCCGAAGAGTATTACGTGAGTCATATTCCGAAGGCCCACAATTTGCAGAGCGCAGGGGCAATTGCTGCTGCTTTTCCAGATTACGCCGAGCTCATTGTCGTGTACTGCTCCGTGGGATATCGGTCAGCGGCTGTGGCCGAAGAGCTGGCTTCTCTGGGCTATATAAACGTCAAGAATCTCAGGCATTCGATTTTTGAATGGGCAGAGCGCGGTTATGGTTTGGAAAACGCCGCCGGCAGCACGTCGAAAGTCCATCCCTACAACCGAGCTTGGGGGACCCTTGTTCCCAAAGAGCTTCATGCTTATCGGCCTTAAAGGGTCCGTAGCGGGAAAACTATTTCCTCCGGGCTTGCGACTTATCCTCCATAAACCAGTATCCTCGGATGCATAGAAAGCACCCCGGGCGCGCTGTATTGTGGTTGGGGCTGTGTTGGTGAGAGTCTTGGACGATCTGGTATGAGTGTGATTGACGAAGATGAAGCGCTAATTGTTGCTGCTCTTGCCGGTTCTCCTCATGCCTGGGAAAAACTTGTCAAGCGTTATGAATGCAGAATTTTCAATCAGGGTTTGCGGCTGATGGGTAATCCCAGTGATGCGATGGATCTGCTGCAGGAGGTCTTTCTCGGGGTATATCGCAATCTGCATCGGTTTCGTGGTGATGCCAAATTCAGTAGCTGGCTTTTTCGAATTGCTCACAACAAGGCGATCGATTTAAGCCGGCGCAAACGATTGCTGGCCGGAACGCCGCCAAACGCCGAAGGGGAAGCGGACTCGCTGGAGAGCCTTCCTGCAGACCGGCAGCAGGAGCCGGAGATCAGTTTGATGCACTCTGAGCTCAACCAGCGCATTATCAAAAGACTCAGTCAGCTGCCGTTGGCTCAGCGCCTGGTCGTTGAGCTTAAAGTTTTCCAGTCCATGACTTTCGAGGAGATCGCCGATATGCAGGATATTTCAGAAAACACAGCTAAAACCCGTTTCTACGCTGCACTCAAGAAACTCAAGCAAACCACGGAGGACGAGCATGTCCTGTCCTAAGACAGCCTACCTGTTACAAGAATATTTTTCTGATTCGCTTTCAGCGCAAGCGGGCGCAGAGTTCGACAAACACCTCGCTCAGTGTAGAGAGTGTCGTGCTGAACTGGACACCCTGCTGCATACCAGGCAGGAATTGCTGTCATGGCAGGAGCAGCGCGTCCCCCATTGGGATCGCGGGCTTGAACTGTTCAAGCGCGAACATGCTGCCACGCCGCCAGCGACGGGTTGGTTTGCGCGCTGGCAATGGGCACCAACCGCTGCTTCATTCGCCATGCTGTGTCTGTTGCTGTTGAACACTTCAGTGTCAGTCAGCGACTCAGGATTTGCAATTGTCTTTGGTGGGGCGGCCGAACGTGCTGAGATCGACCGGTCTCTGGCGACGTTTGAGGCGCAGCAGCTCGCCGAATTTGAGTCTCTGATCCGACGCTTTGAGGCCCGTCAGGATTCAAATAACGTCCAGTTTCTGCAGGCGGTTATGGAACAGACTCAACAGTCGACGGCAGAAAGTCTTGATCGGATCTATGCGTATTTTGAGGAGCAGCGACTACGGGATCTTCAGGATATGCAGCTTGGTTATCAGCAACTGGCCGACAGCGATTACGCGACGCTGCGCTCGCTTCAGGAATTGGCGCAGTTTGTGAGTTACCGTGATTCAGCGCGTTAGAACGAGTGTCGACTGAGATGGACCTTTTCGGATTATCACTGACTTTCCGCCGTCTCGGTCATGCTGGTCGCTGGGCGACATGGGTGTGTTGCACCTGTTTGGCAGCAAGCAGTGGGTATGCGCAGGGCCCTTCCCTGCAGGAGATGCATGACGATCTTACGCTTTTCTCCGGAATACTGGGGGAGGCGCTGAAACTGAGTGACACTGGTGGTCTGTTTGGTCGCAGTCTTGGTGGAATTTCCAGCACTTATCTGGTGAATCAAGGAGCCG
>JASMER010000172.1 GCA_030752195.1 Gammaproteobacteria bacterium | reverse complement strand
GGCGCGATCAGGTGCTTGAGTCGAGACCACTTCATGTCGCAGCGCCACTCGGTGTCAATCTCAATGCCAAACAGATGGAAGGGCCCTTTGCGCCAGGGAATGAATTCCCTGAGCTGTTCTCTCAGAGCCGACTGTTCAGCGGCTGTAAGATCGCTGGATTGGCCGATACGTATAGCGTCTTCTATATGAACCTTGGACGGCGTGTGGCGAGGCAGCCGAGCAAGATGTTGGCGCCATCTGGCCCAGTCTCCCTTTTTGATTCCGTCAAGAAACGACTCGGACACGAACGACAACAGTGGGTTCAGCCTGGGTTGCCCTGCATCCTGCAAGATTTTCTGAAACACCGTGGTGCTGGCCTGCTCGCTCAAGAGCTTCACTTGACTGCGACAAGTGAGGCAAAATTCAAACATTGAAACCAGACGTCGAGGGCGCTGAAACCGGCAGCACTAAGGCGCTGTCGGTGAACGTCAAGCGTTTCCGGAACAAGCACGTTTTCCAGAGCGGTGCGCTTTTGCGCGATTTCCATCTCGCTGTAGCCCATCTGCTGTTTGAAGTTGTAATAAAGCTCTGTGAACAGTTCATTAAGGTCAGGCACCGGAAACTCAATCTTCTCAGAAATGATGAGAATTCCACCGGGGCGGAGACCCTTATGAACCTGTTTTATGAGAGCATCTCTTGATGCCTTGGCCACGAACTGCAACGTAAAATTCAACACCACCATCGAGGCGTTGACAATGTCTACTTCGACTATGTCTGCGCACTGAGCCGTAATCTGCGGCGTTCCGCTGCTCCGAAGTCTGTCCTGAAGTCTGCTTATCATGGCCTTAGAGTTATCGATGGCATGAA
The DNA here is from genome assembly GCA_030752195.1 of Gammaproteobacteria bacterium. Taxonomy (GTDB): domain Bacteria; phylum Pseudomonadota; class Gammaproteobacteria; order Pseudomonadales; family Pseudohongiellaceae; genus UBA9145. Next base: position 3,199 of record JASMER010000172.1, on the reverse strand, counting down.
TCCGATAGTCCTTGCAGCTCACCTGCTCCGCCATGGCGAAGCTTGCAGTGCCTAAGCTGCAGCCAAGATCGTAGATTGCAGACCCTTCCTGGCAGTGCTTGTTTGCCATGATGCCGATCATCGAAATAATAGTGCGATAACCAGGTATCGAGCGGCTGATCATATCATCGAAAACACTGGCGACGTTGTCATCAAAGACGAAATCGCCAGCCGTTCGCTGCGCGGTAAATAGCTGATCCCTTGATTGGTCGAATTCTGACACGATCCTTATCGCTTCCCGGTTGATTGATGAACGCTGCAGCATGCTTGTTGTATGCAAGAGGCGATTCACTTATGTTAAGGGTAAGGTTGTTAGAGCCTATTATCCCGGTATCTGTGACCCATTCAAACTTAAAAGAGTCAGCACTACTCGTCAGGCATATTACTCTGTTGGAAGCGCTCGAGGTTTCGCACGGCGTCCTCGATCTTGCCTGCGGCTCTGGTCGCAACGGCCGCTATCTCCTCGGTCGGGGCCTGCCCGTGGTTTTCGCCGACATTGATGGTGAGAAACTGGCGAGTCTCACCGCTGTGGATGTTCCCGATCCCGCTATGATGAGGCTGTGGGAAGTGGATTTTGAACAGAAGACAAACAACCCGCTGGCTGGCAAAACTTTTGATGCTATCTTGATATTCAATTACTTGCACCGTGCTCTAATAGACAGGATCAAGCAGGCAGTCAGGCCCGGAGGGCTTGTGTTTTATGAGACATTTACCGAGCAGCAACGCCGATTCGGACGTCCGAGTAATCCGAACTTTCTGCTTAAACCTGGTGAGCTTAAATCCTGGTTCGAGACTTGGCAGATCATTCATTGTGAAGAACTGGAGCGGGCTTGCCCCCCAAGCCACGTTGCGAGTCTGGTTGCCCGAAAACCCTGAGCGTGCGGTCTTCTGAAATCATGTCATCTTGCAACGCATCTAGGATGCGCCAGTTTGCTCCTGCACCCGGTCGCGCTATATCAGAGTCTTTCAGCTGTGAAGTTCTTCGCAGCAAGCGGAAGACTCTGGCGCTCTATGTTAAGGCCGGCAAGCTTATCGTCAGGGTTCCTCTGGGTGCGTCGAAAGCCGAAGTAGAAGACTTTGTTCACAGCAACAGAGTCTGGATTGAGACTCGCCTATTGGAGGAGTCTGCCCGCCAGCAGGAAAGGCTGGTGGTTGAACATGGCCGTCGAATTTTCTATCGAGCCAGAGAACTGGAGATCGTTTTTAGGCAGGGGGGTAAACAGCGGATTATGACTGACGGCAGTCAATTTATTATTCAGGGACATCGTCTCACGCCAGCTAAGGCGCGCGAGCAGCTGGAAGACTTCCTTATTGATAAAGCTAGTCATTACATAGTTCCCAGAGCCAGAGGACTTGCTCGTTACTTGGGCGTTGAGCATAAGATTTCGCAAATCAAGCTACGCAAAACCAAGTCGAAGTGGGGTCACTGCACCTCCCAGGGGGTGCTGCAGTACAACTGGCTCATTATGCTCGCGCCCCACAGCATCATCGATTACATGATTGCACACGAGGTCTGCCACCTGATTCATATGGATCATTCGAAACGCTTCTGGCTGCTGGTTGGCTCAGTTTGCCCGAAGCACGAACAGTACATTCGCTGGCTCAAGGAGCATGAGCATCGGTTTTGGTTTTAGATTAAAAGCTGGCCTTTTCAAACACCAGATCCCAAACCCCATGCCCCAGGCGGCGGCCCCGTTGTTCAAATTTTGTTTCCGGCCTGGCAGGCATGTCGCAGTAGTTCCCAGCTCCAGAGCAATTGATAAGCGAAGGCTCGTTCTCGAGCACTTTCATCATGTGCAATGCGTAGGCTTCCCAGTCGGTAGCAAGGTGTAGTAATCCACCTTCAGCAAGACGCGTCGCCAGCAACTCAACAAACTCCGCTTGGATGATGCGTCTCTTGTGATGGCGTTTTTTTGGCCATGGGTCCGGGAAAAATATAAGCAAGCGCTCAATACTCTGCAGGTTAAAACAATTTGCAATGATTTCAGTGGCGTCGTGGCACATGATTTTCAGGTTCTGTAAATCGTTCTGTGCAATACCATTAAGCAGCTTGCCGATTCCTGGCCTATGCACCTCAATCCCCAGGAAGTTTGACTGCGGGTCTGCTTGCGCCATTTTTAGCAGGGAGTCTCCCATGCCGAATCCAATTTCTACGGTGAGCGGTCGGGATTGGGTAAAGTGCTTTTTCAAGTCAAGTGGGCCCGCTTCATAGGGAATCAAGTGGGTACCCCAATACTGCTCCAGTGCCTTGCGCTGAGAATCTGTAGCCCGGCTTGCTCGAAGCACGAAGCTGCGTATCGGGCGACCGGAAGGGTTAGGGCTCATGCTTGTTTCGGCTCATAATAACAACATGCGCGCGCTGCGTTGTGCCGTTGGCCTTCATCCGGCGCTGACAATCTAAAACGTATCTGACGTGTCAAAAAAATGTTCCGTCCACCGGCGAAGATGCGTTGGCGTATCGTCTTCTCGGCATTCGCCCGGCGAGATACGCCTCACGACCCGCCTCGACGGCTTTGCGCATTGCCGATGCCATCAGGATCGGATTCTGGGCTTCAGCTATCGCTGTGTTCATTAGAACCCCGTGACAGCCCAATTCCATTGCAATGCTCGCATCGGACGCAGTACCCACTCCGGCGTCGACAATGACGGGGACCTGAGCATTCTCCAGAATCATTCTGATATTGAAGGGGTTGCGGATTCCCAGCCCAGTGCCGATGGGTGCGCCCAGCGGCATCACTGCGACGCAGCCGATCTCTTCCAGTCGTCTGGCAACGAGAGGGTCGTCGCTGGTGTAGACCATCACATCAAAGCCCTCCGCGACGAGGGTTTCTGCAGCATCCAGTGTTTCTGTTACATTGGGGTAAAGCGTTTTCTGGTCTCCCAGAACTTCCAGTTTCACCAGCTTATGGCCGTCGAGGAGCTCTTGTGCCATCCGGCAGGTCCGCACAGCGTCCTTGGCGTTATAGCAGCCGGCGGTGTTAGGCAGGATGGTGTATTTTTCAGGTGAGATGATGTCGAGTAGGCTGGGCTCATCTTTGTCTTGACCCAGGTTTACCCTTCGGATGGCGACAGTGATTATTTCAGCGGCACTGGCTTCCAGCGCAGCGTGATTCTCTTCGAAGCTTTTGTACTTGCCACTGCCGATGATCAGGCGAGAGTG
>JASMER010000171.1 GCA_030752195.1 Gammaproteobacteria bacterium | reverse complement strand
AGCAAAAGTATCAATGGTTCGCAGCAAACCGTTTTCGATCACTGGCTGATTCCAGTGTTCATTGGAGAATGGATGTTCGGCCCGAAGATTCAGGCCGAAGAAATCATCACGCTGAATAACATCGTGCGCAAGAACGGAAGCTTCGAATATACGGTGAACAGAGCTGGCAAAAAAGTCGTGAGCAGCGGCGAATTCGTGGAACTTGATATTCCCAACCGTATTACTGTTACCTGGAGGGAGACACCCAAAGAAAACCTCGAGTCTCAGATAACGGCTAGCTTTTTGGGCGATGGCAGCAAAACACGGTTAAAACTTACCGTAAAGCTGCCTGCAGAGCTGGAGCCCCAGAAGGACTCCATACGAGAAGTCTGGAGCATCCGCTGCAAAGCCCTCGCGGAGCGGTTTTCGAAATAAGAGCGCCTTAACGGCCGATGTCGCGGACCCGCGCGTCCTCAATTGTCCGCTCGGCAGCGTAAGGCAAGATATAGCCATCTGTCAGATTTTCCTGCACCACCCTGGTCACCGATTGAACGTATTCCTCCCGGGAGGAATAGAGGCTTCGGAGCTGCGCTTCGCTGAAGGCTTCGTGTGAACCGTAGAGGAAACAAAACCGACTGCTGCCGGTTCCAGAGTTCATGCCCGTATTTTTAGCAGTCGGCACGGCATGTTCTGCCAGTCGTATGCCCCCCAACACATTACCGAAACGATCTCTTGCAAATTTAACTGACGGGAGCGCTTGTGCCACTTGCAGTCTTGGTGCGATCGGGGGCGGTGTCTCATCATGAATCCAATTCACCAGATGCTCAAAAGCTGCGTTCATCACATCCCTAAACGGGACCGTACTGTAAGGCGGCAATTCACAGTCGGGTTCCCGGGGCAGCACATTTTCCAGCGGTAGGCCCGCCATTAAATTCCTCGCCTTTGCGTATTCAATTTCGAATGGCACGTCAACATGGGAACTGCCCGCCACCTCCCACTGCCTAAAATTATCCGAATCGGGCTGGGGCTCCGCCGCCTGCCACTGCATATCGGTTTCAGCCATCAGTTTAAAAATTTTTACCGGTTGATCATCGCGAATTAGACCGCCCCCACCATGCACCATGAAGCCATCAAAGATCGGTTCAAGGGGATGAATACTGTTGATATAAGCAGCTAGCCTTGCGGCGGACTGTGAATGACCGGTGGCAACGATCTGTTCTGCCCGCAGTCCGTCCAAGATATCTGCGGTGCCGGGCCCGCTCTCTTCTCCCCGCCGTAAGATGACACGACCAACCGCAGAAAAGGCGTCGAAGGATAGCGCATCGTTATCAACAGTACCGTCAGCTGTCATGTCCAGTCCACCATAGCGGACACTGCCCCAATCAGCCATGGTGTCGATCCCCATCTGCTGTGCTGATACGGCCACATAGGCGTAACCGCTGCGCATTAAATGCTCGCCGGACTGCCACCAGTCAATGTCTTTATCGGGGCCGCCTGTCACATTTATCCATTCGACGACAACGACGCCGTTGAAAGCCTGTGGCGGGGGTCGCCTCACGATGAGACGCGTTTTAAATGGATGTCCGCTTGACTCAACAAGCCCTGTTGCCAGATGAGGCTGAGAGTAGATATTGCCCGTTCCCGCTATAAAAAACTCTTCTTCAGTATAGCCGTTAGCCGCCAGATCCAGTGCCGATGCACTGTAAATCGCATTCCGGGACGGAAATTGATCCACCCAGATAGGCCCTTCAATGACAACCGGCGGCGCTGCCGCAAAGCCCTGCTCAAGGAAAAGAACTGTAAAAATGAATGGCAATAGTCGGAGTAATTTCATTGACGCGTTTCCGTATGAAAGTGATCTGCCAGCACTGCGTTTTACCAAAGACTCGGCAGCATTTGGCTTTTGCTTCTAGCATGTCATATGCTGTTCAGATGCCAGATTCTCAACCTACACCTGTTCCCTCTTTTGCACAATCACTCGTTTGCTTCAGCTCAGTGGTTGCCGTGATAGCCTTCGGCTTATTCACGATGCGGATAGATCTGCACGTGCTTGTGTTCATCTGCCTGATTTGGGTCGGCGCAAATATTCGATATCTAGGGTTGCACTATGCTGAAATACGCAAACTGATGGGACAGGCCATCCATCGTGCCTTACCTGCGATCTATATTTTCATACTCATCGGTATGGTCATTTCCAGCTTTATGCACAGCGGTACTATTGCCACTCTGATGCACTATGGCTTGACCTGGCTGACACCGGGCCTCTTTCTTCCACTCGGGATGATTCTCTGCGCACTCATGTCTGTTGCGACCGGCACCTCCTGGGGAACTGTAGGGACACTGGGAGTTGTGTTTGTCGGCATGGGTGATACGCTCGACATCCCTCTCCCTATGGTCGTTGGTATGGTGGTCTCAGGGGCAACATTCGGAGATAAGATGTCTCCCATCTCGGACACGACTAATCTGGCAGCAATGAGCGCAGAGACCGGACTGTACCGACACATTTACAGCATGCTGTTTACCACAGTGCCTTCGTTTTTGATTGCGCTCATCCTATTTACTCTGATCGGCACACGGTATGGCAATTCCGAACTTACCGGGACACAAATCGAGATCATTCGAGCAGCACTGAGCGGCGAATATCGTTTGGCACCGCTGATCACCCTACTGCCAATTGTGCTACTTGCCATCCTGAGCATCAGGCGCGTGGCTGCCGAAGTCGCCATGTCCGCCAGCATTCTGCTTGCTGTTATCATCGCGATTTTTTACCAGCAAAGTGAAGCGTCGCAGGTCTTGAATGCGCTGTGGGCCAATACCCCTGGCACCACAGGTATTGAAAATCTGGACAATTTGCTGGCCCGCGGCGGCGTCTTAAGCATGGCCTGGACTCTGATTCTGGCCATAATGGCTCTGGCACTGGGTGGTCTCATGCATGGCGCAGGTTTTCTTCGCGTGCTGCTCAGCGGCATCATTGCCCGAGTTCAGCGAGTAGCCTCACTCATCGCCACGACCCTGGTGTCAGGCCTGATTGGAAACATGGCAATGGGAGAGGCTTATATTTCGATTATCCTGAATTGCCAGTTATTTCAGCTGAAATATCAAGAGCAAGGTCTTGACCCGGCGGTCTTGTCGCGAACCGTGGAGGAGGGTTCTACCCTGACTACTGGTTTAATTCCGTGGACGACAGCAGGCGCGTTTTACAGCGCCACCCTCGGAATCAGTGCTCTGGACTATGCGCCATACGCGTTCTTCAATTATCTGAACGCCATTGTTGCTTTCACAATGGCTAGCGCGGGCCTTGGCCTGCTGGCCAATTACAGTACTAAACTTGCTGACCGAGATTAGCCCAATACATATCCCTCGCCGCATCCAATTGCTGATAGACATTAGCTTTCTCGACGGCAACAGCGTAGGGAGAATTATTCAACACGAGACAGTCAGAAAGATTGTGTGAGGCTGAGCCTTCAGCATGCAGACACCGAAATTTAAAGAGTAAAGGGGACAACCAGAATGGGCAAAGCAATTCTCGCGATCGACCAAGGCACGACCAGCAGCCGTGCTTTGGTGTTTGATATCGACGGCAACCAATTAGGCCTTGGACAACACGAGTTAACGCAGCATTTCCCCAATAACGGCTGGGTCGAGCATGATGCAGATGAAATCTGGTCCACTACACTGGCAAGCTGTCAGGCTGCGATGATTGCTGCAAATGTACAGACCGCAGATATCCTGTGCATCGGCATCACCAATCAGCGGGAAACCACCGTCATTTGGGACAGATCAACGGGAAAACCGATCCATATGGCTATTGTCTGGCAGGATCGACGCACCAGCGACTACTGCGCCGAACTCAAGCGCCAGCAGGACACGATTTCTGACATTCAGGACAAAACCGGACTGTTACTGGACCCCTATTTCTCAGCAACCAAGATACGCTGGATTCTGGACAACGTTCCCGATGCGAGAGCGCGCGCTAACCGTGGCGAACTTGCTTTTGGCACTATCGACAGCTGGTTACTGTGGAAACTTACTGGAGGGAAAAGCCACTTCACCGACGCCACCAACGCAT
>JASMER010000170.1 GCA_030752195.1 Gammaproteobacteria bacterium | reverse complement strand
AACTGCACAGCTTTGCAATGGATATTGATGACTTTATCGAGCGGACAATACTTGATAATGGCACTCTGAGCTATCGTAATCTGTTGAGCGGAGATATCAGGGGCTGGCAATATCGCGTAGCGCTGTTTCCATCAAAGGCTTGGCAGTTAGCGTTTTCCGGACAGTCAGTTACTGGCATTAGTGACAAAAAATATACGTTAATCGACATTCCTGCCGGTAGGCATCAAATTGATTTCTCCTATTCAACGCCGAGCTGGTCATTGAATGTGAGCCTGCGCAGACGATTAGATAAGCAGGATTTCGGCGCGACAGAACGGGCTTTGCAGGCTGCCAACATCGGCGCGCTAAGTCTCAAGGTTGATCTCAATGAGCGCTGGCAGATGCAGGCCGGTATCGAGAATCTGTTTAATGAAACCTACTTCACCTCCTCCGATGCGCTCAGTACTCTGGCGATTGGTAGGGAGTTTAGCCTGTCGTTTCACTTCCGTTAGTCCATTCTAACCAGTAAAAACACCGCGCAGGCCCCTGCGGAGTTACCCCGCTCCATGCGGGTCGTTGTTTGCGCTAACCGGCCAGCTAACGAATTACTCATTGATTACAAGCGATGCCTGTTTTAATACGTTTAATCATCTGCTTCTGCAATCTTTGCAGACAATGCTAAGAATTGCTGCCTCAACTCGGCGAAACGCGACTCTGCTTCCTGCCCCGGCGCCTGATCGGCGGCGTTGATCATATTGAAGAGATAGCTGATCTGCGCTGTAAGCATGGGTTCCATATAGATGCCTTCCGCCGTCCGCAAAGCGGAAAGCACAGAATTGACGCTTTCCATTCGCTTCTGCTGCTCGGCGTTCAGTCCTGTTTCGGTTTCAAGCTCTTCAAGCTCCTCTTGTTCGGTACCCAACGCATCCTCAAGGCGGCGGGCGCTGGACAGCAGTTCTGTTATCTCAAGCTGCAGATCAACCTGAGCAGAAATATCCGCCAGTGTGGTTCCACCAGCAAGCACTCTAGGGTCAACCTGGAGCTCAAACTCATGCACCATTGTGCTGTCCCCCGCAGTAAGTCGCACAGTGTAAGTCCCTGGTTTAACCATAGGACCGTTTTGGTAGCGGCGGCCCTCGCTGGTATGCCAGGCGCCGAAGTGACGCATTGTCCAGCGAAAGCGGTTCAAACCTGCGTTCGTCGAAAGTGAATCGTCCACCAAGTAGATAGTCTGGTTGGTGCCCATGTCAGTCAGGGCCTGTTCGCTTAGGCTATCGTCTACGCCATCATCTGTGTTGGTAAATCGATTAACCACGTTGCCAGCATCATCCAGTATCTCCATCAGCAAGCTTTCAGAGAAGTCCTCTGGCAGGTAGTAGTCAATAACCACGGCAGGTTGTGGGTAATTTGGTATTTCGGTATTCGGCATGCCGCGGGGCCGGCGATAACGAATAGTGTTCTTGGGCTGAAACAGCGCTGGCTCGTTATCCAAGCTAAAGATTATATTCTGTTGCAAAGTTGTGATGTTATCCAGCACCCAGAAGGAGCGCCCCATGGTGCTGATTGCTAGATCGCCACGCACAACTTTGATGTCAGTGACCGGTGTGACCGGCAGGTTCTGCTGAAATTCCTGCCAGGTGTCCCCGTCATCTAGCGAGATAAAAATACCGTATTCCGTGCCAGCATAAAGCAGGCCTGCTTTGTCTGGATCTTCTCTGATCACTCGGGTCGGAAAATCTTTCGGAATCCCATTTTCCTCTGTCAACAGCGACCATGTCCTGCCAAAGTTGTCAGTTCGGTAGATATATGGTTTCCAATCCCCCAACTGATAGCGCAACACCGCAATATAAGCCTTTGCCGGATCGTGGGGCGAAGGCTCGACCGCATCCACGCGGCCACCCGGAGGCAATTGTCGCGGCGTGACATCTTCCCATGTTTTGCCATTATCTCGGGTCACATGAACCGGTCCGTCGTTTGCCCCAACCCATATTAAGCCTTGTTGCAATGGTGATTCTCGGATTGAGTAAATGGTGCTGTAAAACTCTTCGCCAGTAATGTCACGAGTAATTGGTGTGCCTGAAATCACCTGATGCTCTGGCTTAAATGCGGTAAGGTCAGGTGAAATTATTTGCCAGGTTTTGCCTTCATCATTGGTGCGGTGCACGTATTGCGACGTGTGATAGATCACATCGGGGTCATGGGGAGAGACATGGATAGGCGACACGCGTTGAAACCGATAACGTAAATCTTTCGGGTTTTGGCCATACATATTGGCGGCGCCCACATAGTAACCTTTCTCCGTGCCAAGGCGTTTATCGAATACACCAAAGCGCCCTTTGCAGTCTGCATAAACGATGTTGTGGTCTCCTGGCTTCGGCACAGCAGGCCCGGTCTCACAGCCACCGGTGTCCACGATCCACCGGTTGGAGTGCTGCACACCAAAAGGCGCAATACTCGGCACGGAAATGGTAGTACCGTTATCTTGCATGCCCGCATACAGCCAATAGGGATATTGATCGTCAACTTCTACTTGATACAGCTCGGCAGTTGGCTGATTGAATTGGGTGGACCAGGTTTTTCCGCCATTGTGTGTTACGTTTGCCCCGCCATCGTTGGCCTGAATGTATAGATCGGGGTTATCAGGATTAATCCACATGTCATGATTATCACCATGGGGTGTTGCTAAGCGTTCCCAGTTTTCACCCCCGTCCCTAGAAATAAAGTTTCCCGTGGACATCGCATAAACAACTTCGGGGTTCTTTGGGTCAACATCTATGTTGGTGTAGTAAAACGGTCGTGTGATGATGCCATTGTGGCTGGACACCTGTTTAAAGGATCGACCCTGATCAGTGGACTTGTACAAGCCTCCCTCGTCATCGGGAGCCTCGACTAGCAAATAAATGATGCTGGAGTTCGATGGTGAAATTGCAAGATCCATTTTGCCAATTAAGCCTTTGGGCAGGCCTTCGGTAATCTTCTCCCAGTTGCTGCCACCGTCCACGGACTTGAATAAGCCGCCCTCATTGTTTTGCCCCCCACTTATAATCGTCCAGGGCTTGCGTTCCGCTTTCCACGCCGTGGCGAAAAGTATTTCAGGATTGCCCGGTAACATCTCTACATCGGAGATACCTGTTGTGTCTGAAATATACAAAGCCTGAATCCAGGTCCTGCCTCCATCAGTTGTTTTGTAAAGGCCGCGTTCTGGGTTGGGATTGTAGGCCTGGCCGATGGCGGCGACATAAACCACATTATGATTTTCCGGATTGATTTCTACAGCGCCGATGTGACCGGTCTTTTCCAGACCCAGGTGTCGCCAGCTTTCCCCCCCGTCTGTAGATTTGTACACGCCCTTACCAGTGATGACATTACTGCGAAGCCCATCAGAACCGGTGCCAACATAGACTATGTTGGCATCATTTTGAGCCACGGCAATATCACCAACAGACGGAGTGCTGAAATACCCGTCTGACACGTTATTCCAAGTGGTACCATAGTCCTCAGTCTTCCAGACACCACCGCCAGATGCGCCTAAGTAGAAAGTAGAGGGGGCGGCTGTAGTTCCCGCCACTGCAGTTACCCGACCACCGCGGGTAGGACCTACATTGCGATACTGCATGCCGTCAAAGGATTGGGCATAGGTTAGGAAAGCCGATATTGTGAGACATATTGAGAACAAAGAGCGTGTCAGCGTTTTCATTGGCAATTATCTTAAGGATGATTTTGACTCAACAAACTAGCATGGCCGCTTGTGTAGAACAATTTACTATTTGCCGTGGCTACTATTGCTTGCAATATTTCATTGTGGGACGTTTGAGGTAGTAGGACCTGAGATATAAAAAACGCAATAAGGAGGATAGTGTTGAGACTAAATTGGAAAGCTGTGACCCGCAAGATGCATTATTGGGCTTCGCTTATTATTTTTTTGCCAGCCTTCATCATTATCGCCAGTGGCACTGTACTGCAACTGAAAAAAGATGTGCACTGGATTCAACCCGCGACTCAGCGAGGCATCGGTACTCTGCCGCAGATTTCTTTTGCTGATATTCTAGCAGCTGCCCAGTCCGTAGAAGCAGCCGCTATCACTGGTTGGCAAGATATTGATCGACTAGATGTGCGGC
>JASMER010000016.1 GCA_030752195.1 Gammaproteobacteria bacterium | reverse complement strand
CGAATGACCACGCTTGACTTAAGCGCTGACGAAATTCATCGCATCGGACTGAGGGAGGTTGATCGACTGCTTTCGGAAATGGATTCGGTCAAAGAGCAGACCGGTTTTCAGGGCACCCTGCAGGAATTTTTTGTCTTCGTCAGGGAAGATGAGCAATTCTACTTCCCCAATACCGACGAGGGTCGACAAGAATACCTCGAAGTCAACAATGAATACCTGAACTTCATCTTCGACCGTTTGCCCGAGTACTTTGGCCGGCTGCCCAAGGCGCCGCTTGTCGTCAGACGCGTTGAGGCATTTCGGGAACAGCCCGGGGCAGCCCAGCACTATCGTCAGGGCGCGCCTGATGGCTCTCGACCCGGCGTGTTTTATTCTCACATGAGTGATATGTCGACCCTGGCCAAATGGCAGATTGAAGACATTGCATATCATGAGGGTAACCCTGGCCATCACATGCAAATTTCCATTCAGCAGGAACTGACTGACATACCGCGGTTCCGCACACAGTATCGAACGACAGCGTACACAGAAGGATGGGGTCTTTACTCTGAGTGGCTGGCTAAGGAAATGGGTGGTTTTCAGGACCCCTACTCTGATTTTGGCCGTCTGGCCGGCGAGATCTGGCGAGCAGTTCGGCTTGTAGTAGATACCGGCATTCATGCGAAGCGCTGGAGTGAGGAACAGGCCGTTCAGTATTTTCTGGATAACTCGCCTATACCGGAGGGAGCGGTTCGTTCGGAGGTAAAGCGCTACTTCTCAAACCCCGGTCAGGCAACCGCGTATAAAATCGGTATGCTGAATTTTCAACAAGCCAGAAGCCGGGCTGAAACTGCTTTAGGCCAATCTTTCGACGTGCGGACGTTTCACGATTTGGTGCTCGGTGCCGGCGCAGTCCCGATGCCGATGATGCATGCCAGAGTACAGCGTTGGATAGAGGGTCAGCTGGCTTCGAGCACAGCGGATTCGCAAGCTGCCCTGTAAGTGGGAGAGACGATGAAGAAACGCACAAATCTGCTCGGCTTCTTGCGCTTGGTGACGGCCTTGACCCTCTTAACGGTTCCGGTAAGCAGTTCGGGTCAGAGTCTGCAAAATGTAGTCCCCGAGAGCGCAGGATTTTCTTCGACGGGGCTTGATGCGGTCACTGCAATCCTTCAGCAGCACATCGATGAAGGCAATATTGCGGGGGTCGTGGCAGCAGTAGCCCGGGATGGCAAGTTAGTTTATTTCGAAGCGCTGGGCAGGCTTGATATCGAACAACAGAAACCCATGCTCCAAGACGCATTGTTTCGCATCTATTCAATGACTCGTCAAATCACCAGCACTGCTGTGCTTCAACTTTATGAAGCGGGCAAATTTGAGCTAGATGATCCGATCCAGAAGTATTTGCCGGAATTTTCTGAGCAGCGGGTGCTGATGGATCCGGACAGCACTGACGTCAGTCGAAGCCGAACTCGTTCGGGTGACATCAAGGTGGCGCATCTCCTCACTCATACTTCTGGTCTTGGCAGCCGAAGTTCAACGCTCTACCGGGAGCAGCAGGTGAGAGATAAGAATTATTCGCTGGATGAAATGATAACCAAAGCAGCGACTGTCCCGCTGTTTCACGATCCTGGCACCGCGTTCAGATATGGGATACACGCTACGATCTTGGGTAAACTGATTGAGGTCTGGTCGGGAATGCCACTTGATGTGTACCTTCAGCACAATATTTTTGATCCGCTGTCAATGAACAGCACTGTCTTCTGGGCGGAGGGAAAAGACGTGGGCAGGCTGGCCGAACTTTATCGACCAATTGAAGGACAACTGACACCTCATAGGATTGAGGCGGTACCATGGTCTAGTCGCCCCCGGCTACTTGAAGGAGGTGTCGGATTACTGTCGTCGGTTGGAGATTTTCTGCGCTTCTCTCAGATGATCCTTAACAAAGGGGAATTGGATGGCCATCGAATTCTTTCTGAAGATACGGCGCGGCTTATCTATGAGAATGCCGTTCCGGATCAGGCGATGCCGATCGGCGAGCGTGGCTCCTGGGCGGGATCTGGCTGGACTTTGGGGGGTTTCAATCTGGTGATGGATCCGTCTGCCTACAGCTTTCCAGTTTCTGCAGGCACAATTTGGTGGGATGGCTCCGCAGGTACCCGCTACTTCATAGATTCGACGCAAGGCATAATCACAGTGATCATGGCTCAGATCTCTCCCGTCTCGTGGGGGTGGCTTTCGCGAGGATTTTACTAGTCTGGTGGATGCAGCCCTGATAGAGCGCCGTTAGGTGCTCGAGCGGCAGAACCTAATGAGACTTCCGTGGTATTAATACGAAATTGCACTGGTATAGCAGGTGGAAAGACGGGCCATCAGGGCGTTTCGCAATTACCAGATGATTGCATTAGAATTTCCATCGTTTGTTTACTTTATTTCATCGGCCGCAACCAGCGCACCAACACAAACGATGACTATGCACGATAGAGCCATATACACCAGTGATCATGAATTGTTTCGTCAAAACGCGCGCCGCTTTTTCCGGGAAGAGTTGGAACCCAACATTGATCAGTGGGAAAAAGCCGGGCAGCTGCCCAGAGACTTCTGGCTGAAGGCAGGGGAAAAGGGCTTTCACTGTTGTGGGGTCCCGGAGGAGTACGGCGGGCCGGGCGCTGATTTTCTCTACAATATGGTGTTGTCCGAGGAAGTGGGCTACGCAATCGGCGGGGCCAGTGTCGGCTTCTCGGTGTCCTCAGACATTGTCTCTTACTATTTGCTCCATGGTGGCAGTGAAGCGCAAAAGCAGAGGTGGCTGCCTCCTCTGGTTAGCGGCGAGGCCATTGCTGCGATTGGTATGACTGAACCTGGTTGTGGGAGCGATCTCAAAGCAGTCAAAACCATAGCCGTGCGCGATGACGATCACTATGTCATCAATGGGCAAAAAACATTCATCACTAACGGCCAGAACTGCGATTTTGTGCTTCTAGTCTGCTCCACTGAGCCCGCAGCCGGAGCCAAGGGGATCAGCCTGATCATCGTTGAAACCGACAGAGACGGATTCTCCCGGGGTCGCAATCTCGACAAAATCGGCCAGAAAGCTGCCGACACTTCTGAGATGTTTTTCTCTGACGTTCAGGTTCCAGTTGAAAATCTGCTGGGCAAGGAAGGTGGCGGCTTTGGCGTTCTAATGAATGAGCTGCCTCGTGAGCGCATAACCATTGCCTGCCGGGCATTCGCGGAGGCTCAACGCGCCTACGAGCTCACCGTGGACTATGTCAAAGAGCGCAAGGCGTTTGGCAAATCAATCTTCGATTTTCAGAATACCCAGTTTTCTCTGGCTGATATGAAAACATCTCTTGCGGTGGGTTGGGCCTACCTCGACCAGTGTCTTATGAAAATCAATGACGGCAGGCTCACGCCGGAAGAGGGCGCTATGGCCAAATTATGGACAACAGAAACCGGCAACAAAATTATTGATGACTGCCTGCAGTTCTTTGGTGGTTATGGCTACATGAGCGAGTATCCTATCTCCCGTTTCTATGCGGACTCCAGGGTACGCCGGATCTATGGCGGCTCTTCTGAGATTATGAAATTGTTGATCAGTCGAACCGTGTAAAATTGCGCAACGGAGTGGAAATGAAGGGCATTACCGCCTATGGGGTTTATTTGCCAAGGCTCCGCCTGAATCGGCAAGCAATGGTTGAAGCAAACGCCTGGTTTGACTCGAGCCTGAAAGGCTTGGGCAGAGGTGAGCGCAGTATCTGCAACTGGGACGAAGATACAATCACCATGGCGGTTGAAGCGGGTATCGATTGCCTTTCGGCGCTGCAGGAAAAAACGCTGTCAGGCTTGAACCTTGCCTCAACCACCGCTCCGTTTGTTGACCGGCAGAATTCTGTGTTGGTCGCAGAGGCCATGAACCTGAATAGCCAGATCAGAACCTTAGACATCGGCTCGTCGCAGCGGGCAGCCACCTCAGCGCTTATTGCTGGCTTGGAAACTGCCAGGCAGGGCAATCAAATGATAATTGCTTCGGAGCATCGACGAACAAAGGCGGGTTCTCGAGCAGAGATGCTGTGGGGCGACGGTGCCGCCGCGCTTACCGTCGGAGATGACGAAGTCATCGCTCAGTGCCTAGCTGTTGCCACAAATTCAGTGGACTTTGTGGATCACTATCGGGGAGAGGGGTCGGACTTCGACTACGACTGGGAAGAGCGCTGGATTCGTGATGAGGGCTTTATGAAGATTGTGCCGCAAGCCGTCAGCGCAGTTCTGGAATCTGCCGGCCGTGTCGCGGCCGAGATCGATCACTTTATCCTACCAACTGATCAGGCTCGAACTCCTGCTGTTCTGGCGAAGAAACTCGGCATCAGCCCTGATGCAGTCGTCGACAATCAGATCGCTTCTGTCGGCGTCGCCGGTGCTGCGCAACCCCTCATACTGCTCGCCAAAGCGCTAGAGTCTGCTCTGCCGGAACAGCTTATTCTGCTACTTGGCTTTGGTCAGGGCTGCGATGCCATTTTGTTTCAGACCACAGACAGAATTGAGCGCTGTCGACCTGACTGTGGCTTGTCAGGCGCACTGAACAATGGGCGTGAAGAGACCAACTACCATAAATTCCTAAGCTTTAACAATCTGGTGGAGCGGGATATTGGTAAGCGAGGAGAGGTTGACAAACAAACCTTTCTTTCCGGATTCAACCGCCGGAAAGATTTGTTAACCGGTTTCATTGGGGGCAAGTGCCGCGTCTGTGGCACAGTGCAAATCCCTCGGGAAAAGTACTGTGTGAATCCGGAGTGTCGGGCACTGGACAGTCAGGACAATTTCAGTTTCGCCAATCAGCCTGGCACAGTGTTGACCTGGACGGCTGACCGGCTGACCTTCGACTGGAGTCCACCGGCCTACTTCGGCATGGTACAGTTTGAATGTGGTGGCAAACTGATGATGGATTTTACTGAGGTAGAAGAGGGTGCGATTGATTCTGGATCCAGGGTGTCGGTGCATTTCAGAATCAGGCAGTTTGACGCACAGCGGGGGTTCAGGAAATATTTCTGGAAGGCTGTGGTAGAGAGTTAGGCGCTTAAGTAAGAGAGGCAGGTCAAAATGGCAAGCGGCATTAAAGACAAAGTAGTCATTCTGGGCATGGGATGCAGCAAGTTTGGCGAGCGCTGGGAGTCAAGTCCTACTGACTTGATGGTGGAAGCCTATGAAGAATGTCTGACCGATGCGGGAATTGAGCGAGATCAGATCGAAGCGGCCTGGTTCGGGGCCGGTATTGATGCGTTTAATGTTGGCTCCAGCGCGATGCCAATGTCGATTGCACTCAGGTTGAACTACATCCCGGTTACGAAAGTGGAAAATATGTGTGCGACCGGCACGGAGGCATTTCGTGGAGCGGTGTATGCGGTTGCCTCCGGCGCCTGTGACATCGCGCTGGCACTTGGTGTTGAAAAGCTAAAAGACACTGGTTACGGGGGCTTGCCACAAAGAACCCGCGGAGTTGAAAACGACATGTACTGGCCTAACCTGTCTGCTCCCGGTGCTTTCGCGCAACTGGCTTCTGGTTATCGAGCCAAGCACAAGGTCAATGGTGATGATCTCAAACGGGCGATGGCCCACGTTTCAGTGAAGAGCCATGCTAACGGCGCGAAGAACCCCAAGGCACATCTGCAGCGGGAAATTACTGAAGAACAGGCGATCAATGCCCCGTATATCGCCGAGCCGATCGGCCTGTTCGACTGTTGCGGTGTGAGTGACGGATCAGCCTGTGCGATTGTGACTACGCCGGAAATCGCAAAAAGCCTTGGAAAAGAGAATCTCGTAGCGGTGAAAGCCCTGCAGCTCGCAGTATCTAACGGTACCGAGTCAGGCCATGCCAGTTGGGATGGTTCCTATCTCAAGACCACTCGAATAGCCTCCCAGCGGGCTTATGATGAGGCCGGCATACGTAGACCGAAAGAAGAGATCACCATGACGGAAGTTCATGACTGCTTTTCAATTACTGAGCTGGTCACCATGGAGGACCTTCAGCTCGCCGGCGAAGGGAAAGGTGTAAAAGATGTGCTAGATGGCGCCTTCGACGCCGAAGGAAGTAATCCCTGCCAAATTGATGGAGGGCTGAAATGTTTTGGCCATCCTATCGGCGCTTCGGGTTTGCGCATGCTTTATGAGAATTATCTGCAGCTACAGGGCCGTGCCGGCGCACGCCAGCTCTCCGATCCCAAGCTTGGCCTGAACCACAATCTGGGGGGCTTCCCCCACCAAAACATCTGCTCCATTTCAATTGTTGGCCCCTACGGCTAGGCAGGAAGCCCTTGAATCAACAGCAACAAAATTTGGCCAATTCAGTCGCCACCCAGTCCGAAAATTTTGACCTCGCCCGACATGCGCTGTCTCAGGCCAAATCCGTCTTGAACGACGCTATTGGCGCGGTGCGCGACAAGGTATATGTGTCAGGTCAGGCTGACGAGGCGCTGCTTCAAAATGCGCAGCAAGACTGCTACGACCTCGCCATGCTGAGTGCTGACGTGTGGTCAGCACAGTGTCTGGTCGATTTTGCGGAAACCCAGTCTCAATCATCTCTTGTCTGTCAGTTAACGTGGAAATTTGTGGCTGAAAAAGTCCGGGGGGTCATGGCGGCGCAGTTTGCCGGGGCAAGCACGCTGGAGAAATCCAGCGAAGCTGTCGAACCCCTGGGTGCCCATCCAGCGCTGCAGCAGTTCCTCGATGAGCACGGGGCGAGAGACAGCTACGCGGGTCTTGGGCGCTTGCTCTCAGAAGCAGAAATCAATGAATTGCCAAGCGGGCTGACCGAGGAAAAGGCGCTGATTGCCGACACCTTCAAGCGATTTGCTGATGAGGTCGTGGCGCCGCTTGCCGGAGTAATTCATCGGGAAGACCGCGACATTCCAGATGAGATAATTCAGTCAGCTGCACGTATGGGCTGTTTTGGCACCTGCATCCCTGAACGCTTCGGTGGGCTTCAGCCTGACGAGAAGCCTGACAGCCTGGGAATGATTGTGGTGACTGAGGAGTTATCAAGGGGCTCTCTCGGCGCTGCCGGCAGTCTGATCACCCGCCCTGAAATCGCAGCGCGTGCCTTGCTTGCAGGGGGTACTGAGTCACAGAAGTCGGGCTGGCTTCCGCAACTGGCTGCGGGTGAAAAGTTGTGTGCAATCTCCATCACCGAGCCAAACACCGGATCCGATGTTGCCGCTGTCTCTTTGCGTGCCACGCCAACAGAGGGTGGATGGCTTCTGAACGGAGCGAAGACCTGGTGTACATTCGCGGGCACATCCGAGGTTCTGGTGGTGCTCGGCCGGACCAATCCCGATGTTTCTTCAGGTTACCGGGGATTGAGTCTTTTCTTGGTGGAAAAGCCTGCCTATTCTGGCCATGAGTTCACCTTTTCCCAGAGCGGTGGAGGGAGGTTGAGTGGCAAAGCCATTTCGACCCTGGGCTATCGAGGGATGCACTCCTATGATCTTTTTTTCGAAGATTTTTTTGTGCCAGCAGCGAGCTTAATCGGTGAAACAAAAGGCGAAGGTAAAGGCTTTTATTACACTATGGCCGGATTCTCTGGAGGCAGAATCCAGACTGCAGCGCGCGCGACCGGTGTCATGCAGGCAGCTTACGAACAGGCGCTTCGGTACGCAAACGAGCGGGAAGTTTTTGGAGCACCGATCGCTGCGCTCCAGATTACGCGGATTAAACTGGCGCGCATGCTCGCAACGATTACGGCGTCGCGCCAATTCAGTTACTCTGTCGCCAGAATGATGGATCAGGGCGAGGGGCAAATGGAGGCCAGTCTGGTTAAATTATTTGCGTGTCGCGCTGCGGAGTGGGTGACCCGTGAGGCAATGCAGATTCATGGCGGGATGGGGTATGCCGAAGAAACTGCGGTAAGCCGATATTTTGTTGACGCACGGGTGCTGTCGATCTTTGAGGGCACTGAAGAGGTGTTGGCCACACGGGTCGTGGCGCGAGAGCTGCTGGAGCGGGGTGGTCTGTAAGCCTGGGCATGCTGCGCATTGAATGGGCCGATGTTCCAGGTCACCTTACCTAAAGCGATGAAACTGCATTAGGAATTCGCATTCAGATGGCTATAGACCCCGATTATCTACTTGCCCGAGAGTGGCCCGAGATCACGCATCGATATACCGAGAAAGACTCGATGCTTTATGCTCTCGGGGTTGGCCTGGGCCGAGACCCGCTCAGTCAGGATGAGCTGAGATTCGTTTATGAGGACGGACTTAAAGTCATGCCGACCCAGGCGGTCACGCTGGCGCATCCCGGCTTCTGGGCAGCTGAAAAAGACATCAATCTCGACTGGGTTAAATTGCTTCACCTTGGGCAAGAGATCATTTGGCATCAGCCGCTGCCAACTGCCGGCGAGGTGGCAGCCACCACGCGTTTTACGGATGTGGGTGATAAGGGAGCTCGCGTAGGCGCGCTGATCGTAACTGAACGCGTTGTCCGTCTCGTTAAAACCGGCGAAGATATTGCTACTGTGATCACTACCATTCTTGCACGGGGAGACGGCGGGTTTAGTTCGGAAAGACGATCCGTCACTCAGGAGAAGGACAGGATCCCCGATCGTCAGCCTGATATAGTGTGTGACCTGCCCACATTTTCCCAGCAAGCTTTGCTGTATCGTTTATCAGGAGATCTGAACCCCCTGCATGCGTCACCGCAGGTTGCTGGTGACGCGGGATACTCACAACCCATCTTGCACGGCTTGTGTACCATGGGTGTGGCGACGCATGCCCTGATGAAAGTATGTTGCCATTACGAGCCGGAACGTCTTAAACGGATTCGGCTTCGCTTTTCTGCCCCTGTTTACCCAGGTGAAACTATCCGCACAGAAGTATGGCAGGAAGAAAAGGTAATCTCGTTCCGGTGCTGGTCGCTAGAGCAGGAAAAAGTGGTCATTAATAACGGTTATCTTGAAATTATCTGAGGCGAGGGTCATCGTGCAAAGCATTCTCAGTGGGTTGCGCATTGTTGAAGGCAGTGCGTTTATCGCGGCCCCCTCCGCCGGTATGACGCTGGCTCAATTGGGTGCTGATGTGATCCGCTTTGACATGATTGGCGGTGGCATAGATTATCGCCGCTGGCCGGTTTCTGAGCAGGGGAAGAGTCTTTACTGGCACTCACTCAACAAAGGCAAACGCTCTATTGCCGTAGATTTTAGACATCCTGAAGGTCGCGAATTGCTGGCTCGGATCATTACGGCTTCCGGCGAGGATGCCGGCCTTTTTGTAACTAATTTTCCTGCACGGGGTTGGCTTGGTTACGAAGTGCTGCGGGCCCACCGCAAAGATCTGATTTTCATCAATCTTACCGGCGATCGACACGGGGGCAACGCTCTTGACTATACCGTGAACAGTAAAGTGGGTCTGCCTTATCTTGCCGGTAATGGCACCGAGCCTACCAACAATCCTTTTCCAGCTTGGGACGTCATTGCCGGTCAACAGATCGCGCTGGGCTTGCTGGCCGCCGAACGCCATCGACGCAGGACGGGTGCAGGTCAGTTTGTGTCGATTACGTTGGCCGACGTTGCCCTAGCCACTATGGGACATCTTGGCTATATCGCTGAGGCGCAGTTAAATGGCCTGGCTCGTCAGCCGATGGGTAACCACATTTTTGGCACCTTCGGACACGACTTTCTGTGTCAGGATGGCAAGCGGGTCATGGTGGTTGGTGTCAGTCCGAAGCAGTGGCAGGCGCTGGTCAAAGTAACGGGTACCGAACCAGCCGTTGCAGCATTAGAAGATAAGCTTGGCTTGGATTTTGTCCAGGAAGGTGACCGCTTTGAAGCGCGGGAGTCGCTCCGCAGTCTGTTCGAGCCCTGGTTTTCTGCGAATTCTTTTTCGACGGTGGCGGATGCCTTGGAGGCCGCAGGTGCCTGCTGGGGCCCCTATCAGAATATTTCAGAGCTGGTAGCGGAAGACATTGATTGTTCCGATGACAATCCGCTTTTTCAAAATGTGCATCAGCCGGGCATTGGAGAGTTTCTCATGCCGGGTCAGCCTTTGAGTTTTGGTGCGACCACTCGAGAAGCCATCAGACCAGCGCCCCTGCTTGGACAACACACCGATGAAGTGCTCAGCGAAATTCTCGGATTGAGCGACGGCCAGATTGGCCGTCTGCATGACAACAATATCGTCGCAGGCCCTGATGAGCTCGACTAGCTCGCCCAGCCTCCTGCCAGCGGAATGATCTGGCCCACCATGTGATTGCATTTCTCGCTGGCGAGATAAGCTGCCAGTTCTGCCGTTTCTGATGCTGCGCCTATCCGGTTGGTCGGCACATTGCGCTTTACATGGTCAAGAAACTTAGGGCTCTCAATAAGGTCGTCGGGATAGTAGGTATCGTTGTTGATGTAGTTCTGCGCGATCGCATTGACCTGTACCTCGCTGCGCGCCAGCTCGAGGCCAACGGCCTTAATAAAAGCATTCTGAGCGCCGCGTGCCGCACAGTAAGCAGCATGATTGGGAATGCCCTTTAATGGAGCGGCACTGGTTACGGCAATTATTTTTCCGGATTGTCGCGCGACCATTTGAGGTGTCACTGCCCGAATCAGATACATCAACGGATGCACGAGGGTGTCGAACAGCTGGCCCCAGTCCGCATTTTCGATCTTGTGGACTGGCCCGGGCATCGGAGGCTCCGCCAGGTTGGCGATCAGAATATCAATCTCACCTGCTCGTTCAATCAATGCCTCGCAATCTTCCTGCGAGCGCATCGGGTCTCTGCTGCTGGAGACCTCTATACCATTCGCCTCAAATTTTTCTCTGATGGTCGGGCCCATATAGGTGTCGACGCATGTGATTAATGCTCTTCGATTGCTCATGTCGCGCTTTCCTATTTTCCTCTAATCATCGCGTTGCGTCTTCGTCAGATGTTTCACAAATCGCTCGAGGGTTTCGTAAGGCTGACAGCCAACAACTGCCAGATCGTTTTTATAGAAGGTCGGAACGCCGGTAATGCCGAGCTGTCGGGCCCTTTCCCAGTCAGCGTCTACTGCTTCACGGAAATATCGTTGCTCTAGTACCTGGCGTGCCAAATTTCCGTCCAGACTCAGACCTGAGGCAATTTCGACAAGAGCGCCGATATCAGACAAATTGATGTTGTCGACGAAGTAGGCCCGATAGAGTGCGTCATAAATTGCCTGGCCGCCGTTTTGAGTGTCAGCCCACTTTGCCAGTTCCTGAGCGAGCCGACTGTTGTAGGTGTGCGTTCGCTCTCCATACTCGAGACCCGCTTCCGCCATGAGCTCGTGCATCTGACGTTTCATCGGCTCGATGTCGCGACCGGCAAACAACTCTGCCAGCGAACGCCCCTCCTGCGGGGTTTCAGGATGCAGGGGAAAGGGAATCCACCTGATTTGCACCGGGTAGTTTTTCTTCAGCTTTTCAATACTCACGGTACTGAGGTAACACCAGGGTCAGATGTAGTCGGTAAATACGTCGATAGTCAGTGTTTGCATGATGAGACCGGCGATTAGCTGGATATCTGTACCTCCTTAAAGGGTAGCGCATTTGAGAAAGTTTTGCTTTGTGGCCGGAATAGGGGTCATTTGGGGTATACTTTGGTCAGTATTAGAAATCAGTAACCTGTCAAGCACTAGATTAGCAGTAGCACAGCAGACAGAAACTCACCCGGGAGGAAGTTCTCATGCACAAATTTTTGACCCTCATCACCGCGATTTGTTTCGCCACATCTGGCTCCTGGAGTCTGGCACAGGAGGGTGAGCCAGTCGCCATCAAGATACCAGGCAGTGGTACCTATACTGCCCCTATCTCGACTGACTTAGCCGAAGCGCAGGCCTTTTTTGATCAAGGTTTGAGAATGGCGTGGAGCTTTTATTTTCCCGAATCCATTGCGTCTTATCAGGAAGCTTCGAGGTTAGATCCTCAGCACCCCATGCCTTATTGGGGACTGGCACATGCCATTGGTCCGAATCCGAACAGTAGGTACGTGGGCTTGCCTGACGACCCTCAAGGAACCGGGCTCGAGGCGATCCGGATGGCGCTGGAGTTGGCTAACAATGCTACGGAAAAAGAGCGTGACATGATCAACGCGCTGTTTGTGCTCTACAACAAGGATGCGATAGCGGACGATCGGGAGCGCGATTTTGCCTATCTGGACGCGATGCGTGAGCTTCATGAAAAGTATCCAAATGATCCCGACATTGCCACCGTGTACGGTGAGTCTTACATGAATACAACTCGATGGGACTACTGGAACGAAGATGGCACGCCAAAGCCCGGTACGGCTGAAGCCAAAGCGGCATTTGAAGCTGCCATGGCGGTATCGCATGACCATCCTGGGGCCAATCACCTTTACATCCATCTTATGGAAATGTCATCAGAGCCTGAACTTGCTATGCCGTCCGCGCAAAAGCTGGAGGCCTCTGTGCCTATTTCCGGTCACATGGTGCATATGCCGGGGCACATCTACTTACGGGTCGGTGAGTACGAGAAAGCAATCGATATCAATGAACGCTCCCAAATTGTTGACGACCAGTTTGCGGAAATCTGGGGAGACACTAATTTCCCGATGATCGGAACCTATCCACTGTCACACAAAATTCATAAGCCGCACGCGCTGGATTTTGTGCGATACGCCAACATGCTGCAGGGAAATTATGATTCAGCGCATGAAGCCGCAGCCAAAAACGCAGGTAACCGTTTGCCGGGACAGGGCGCTGATAAAACAATCGCCCATGAGTGGGTCACTGATAAAGTCTTCGGGAAATGGGACAAAATCCATGCGGAAAACCAGGCGAATTTAGAGAAAGCAGTGACTCCGTATCTGAAGGGCATGTGGGCTTACGTTATGGGTAGCGCGCATGTTGCCAAGGGCCATATGGGGCCTGCTGAGGCTCAGGTTCAGGTGATCCGGGATGCGATCGCTTCTCCCGACGTTGATGAATCAGGTGTTGGCCCAACCCCCGCGTCGCATGTCCTCAATCTTGCGATGCACGCGCTGATGGGTGAGATCGAAGAGGCCAATGGAAATCTTGATGCCGCGATTGCTCATTATGGCCACGCCGTCGGCTTTCAGGATAACCTTAACTACACCGAGCCGCCTGATTGGAGTCAGTCGATGCGCTTGTATCAGGGTGCCGCCTTAATTCAAGCCGGAAAAGCCGAAGAAGCCGAGGATGTCTATCTCAAGGATCTACAGTGGAATCAGCAGAATGGCTGGTCTACCTTCGGCCTGTATCAGGCGCTGGAAGCGCAGGGAAAAGATCAGGAAGCTTTGGTTATCAAGCGGCAGTTTGACTCGTTCTGGCGCAATGCAGATGTGGAGCTGACCCGCTCACGCATCTGACGCTCGGCTTGGCGCCGAACAATCACGTCGAGCTTTGTCACTTTAAAAGGCGTTTGAATTAGATTCAAGCGCCTTTATTGTGCCCGGACCACTTTTTCATCGGTTGTGTAAGATGTCGAATGACCCGGGCTATAGGGACGGCAGGATTTAATCGTGCAGGCCACTGGCCAATGTCAGCACTCAGTCTATGGTCGTGCCTAGCAGTGACTGTCTGATTTCGAGCGGGTTGGCCAGGCGCGTCGCTCTGCCACTGACTACTTCCTCGGCGCTGAATGGACGGAAGTCTTGGAGCTCAGGATAAAATTCGGCGATCAGCCAGTTCATCAATTCAGCCATTTCTTGCGGGGTTACGGGCGTATCAGTCACACCGGGTACACGCAGCATGTAGCCTCGACCGGTTTCTGATCTTAGCAGTTTATCCAGGTTCTTCCGTAGATCAGGGACTTCTGGTGGGTCGCCTGAGCCATCCTCAATGTGACAGCCTGAGCAGTGCAACAGGTAGGAGAAGGCGGGAGGGTTGGTCCACTTTTGCTCAGCGGCGACAAGATTCGCGCAGCCCGCGATCACTATCAGCAGGTAGCAGTCGGCTCGCCCCAATCTGCCTATCAGCGAAAACATCTCAATAGCTCACGAGCAGTTCGAGACGTTCTTTGATGGGGTCTTTCATAGGGCGCTTTCGCCCCTCTATGACTTCTGCTGCTGTAAAAGGCGGAGAGTCTGTCTCTCCCTGATAAAAAGTGCTTACAATCCAGTTAAGCAAATCTGCTACTTCTTCTGCCGATCCCGGCGCACCAATGACTCCGGGGACCCGCAGCATAAAATCGCGGCCAGCGGGGCTTCCAATCAAATAGCTTAGATCGTCTCGCAGGCTTGGCACTTCAGGGGGCAGCCCGGAACCATCATACTGATGACATCCCACACAGAATTGAAGAAAGAGAAATTTGGGGCTGGTTTGGGCCCCAACCGTCTGTGCTCCCATCATGAGCAGGTAGGCGACCGCAGACGTTACTAGAACCCTGTGCACCGCTACTGTCCTGCGACGTTGCTTTCTTCCACGCCCATGATGCGCGCCAGCGTACAGTGATAAGCATGGCTGGTGGAGCCAAAACACCACAATATACTGTTCGATTTGCCCGGATAATAAACCGGGCGATCTCCCTCAGAGCGATGACAGCCACAGCGCCCGCAGGCCGACTTGCCGCAGCAATCATTATAGGAAATCAGATAATCGCGCCCATCACCCGGATTGTGACAGGTACCGACCCACGCGACTGTTGCAGTTTCTGATCCCGGAGGGCACTGGGTCACAGTGCCGCCGCAGCAGCTGCATGCCTGCCCGCTGAAAGCACAATATCGCCAGTATTCACAGGAATCGGGATTACCCATATCAGGTATATCATCAGAGCTTTGTGCTTGTGCATCGCGCACCACCGGCAGTATGGGTAGGGCGCCCATGCCGGCGAGAAACGTCCCAAATTTACCCAAAAACGAGCGACGTGATGTGCGCGAGGAAATGAACCGCACTGCACCATTGGTGGCGGCATCGAGATCCTTCAGTAACTGGTCAATCAACTGCTCACGCTTGTTCATGCCTGTTCTCCGAGTAATTCTTCTTTTACTAAGTAATCTTGTATCGATTCATAACCGGAGCGCATCGATTCAACAAGACTCTCAAGATGTTCACGGCTGTTAACCAGCCCTTTTGAGCGTAATACGCCCTGCTCATCAATCAGTACTGCATAAGGCAGTTTGCTGACTTCAAACTTCATTCCTAATTCCAATGAAACGACATAGGGGTAATCTTCGATATTCATTTTGCTGACATAATCTGCGTGCTTTTGCACTTCTCCACCATCACTGCCAAAAACCAGAGAAAGTTTTTCACTTCTTGCCATGGATTTGGCTGTTGGCACCAGTTCCTGACAAACCGGACAGGTAGGTGAGACAAATAGCAGGAGCTGGGGTAGCTTTCGTGTACCTCCTAACTCCAGCGGGGTGCCATTCAGGTCGGGCATTGATAATAAGGGTGCCGGTTCACCTACTTTAGGTCCAGCTGTCGTCATCAGCGCACCCGCCGGCGCGAGTCTTGTGTGCAGAACGCCGATTTGGCGCGCCAAAGCAAATACCGCAATGACCAACACCAGAACGACCAGCGCTAACAGAATCACTATCTCGGCAAGATAATTATCCATGGCTAACTCTCCTGCTTTTGGAGAAAGTCTGATTACGTACCAGCTGTTCAACGAGCAGATATGCACAGCAGAGCACGGCAAGCATCAGCGTGAGCAGTATAAAGTCTGCCCAAACCAAAGCTCTGTCAGTACTGGGTACGATCAAAAGCAGGCAGCCAATAATGAGCACGGCATTCCGCAAAAGAAGCCAGTAAGAGAGTATTTGCTGTTGACCTCCGCAGCCGCAATCAATGTCATCCCTGCCCCGTAGCATATTCATTGCCATAGCAACCGTGTATGAAGTGAGCAGCCCAGACGCTAGAACCGCCGCCCACGCTCTAGTAAAGGGCATCAGAATCAGGAAAAAAACAGCCATTTCCGCTAAGGGTATCGCCCGCGCCAGACTAGGGAGAATGGCAGACGGCACGAGCTCATAGGCTGCGAGCTGGGCCCTGAATCGCCCCGGCGAGTTAAGCTTATGCTTTGCAGCCGTGAAAAATAGCAGGGCAAGTGATGCGGATAGTACAAGAACCGTCAAGGGATCAATCATTTACTGCCTACCCTTAGTCTCCGTAAAGATTTTGAATGGTGCCTGACAGATCTTCAATGGTTCTGATCAGCCGGCCGGTGACCGGTTCGCGGACCTGAATGGTGCCGCTTACTGCAAGCAGAAGCAGGGGGTTTTCATCTTGAGTCATTTGGACGCTGGTCACAGTCTCGTCGTCTTCGAGTGTGATCCGGTAGCCGCGACGCTGCGAGCGGGTTGAGAACACCCAGACTTCGGTACCTGAATCTTCAAAGGATTCTTGCCCGCCTCCCTGATGCATTACCACCGCGAGAACCTCCGCTTTGCTGTTTAGTGCGTAGGCTTGATTGCCACCCAGACGCCAGTCGTCGTCATTAGACAACGGCATCCGGTTACGGTCGGTGGCGTCAGTATCTGGCGGATTAATTGACCAACCGTCACTAATACTTATTTGTCCGTTTTCAACCGCCGCTTCATGGACCCTCCCGTTCATGGTCATGAAAACCCATCCGTCGTCGCTCGGCACGGCATAGTCAAGCACGGGGTCCTCGAACAGATCAAAGAAAACCTCGCTGCTTGAGCGGGAAGTTTCTTCACCGTTTTCATTCAGTCCCACATATTGCACAGTGCCATCTGCGCATGAGGAAATAAAGCCACGGTCGGCCGGGTAAATACCGGCACAGTTAGGTGTTGAAATCTCGGTGACGAATTCACTGCTGTCCAAATCCACGATCGACACTGAAATCGCCGGCGTGATGTTCCAGACGCCAATAAACTGTTCGTTGATAAGGCCAATCATGCCGGGATTTCCGATTCCGGCTGCCTTGGGCGGAATTTCAACCTCTTCAACGGGGAGGGTGGTGGCGGTGTCGAAGCCAATGACAACATCAGTGCGGTCGCCGTAGGTGCCGCGGCTGTAGAAAGAGCCATAGGCGTAGATCCGATCACGTGTCATCGCGGGACGGACGGCAGGGGTAAAGTTAGAGATGTCCAGGGTGCCGCCGACTTTGCCGGTGTCTGCGTCCAACAGGTAGGCGATTCCGCGGCCTCTCACGGATACCCAGTGCGGGCCAGTTTCTGGCATATCGAGGGCATCTCCAAGAACAGTATCCCACTGTGCACTGGCGGTTGCAGCCGAAGTCAGAACGAGAATCGCAGTAATCAGACGCATTGCCATGTTGTACCTCCGAAAAAGTGGTTCATCAACACTGAGCCGAGCTGTTCAAACCTGAACCAGCGCTGGGGATGCCAAGCATAGTTGTTACGCTCATACCTGGTGCTGGAAATTCAGCTCTTTGCAGACCCCGACCCCCATTTGAAGACCTGAGCGGATTAGTGTCAAGGTTATCAGTGCGCATCCGGATTAATTTATCCGAAGCCTGGCCCTTGGCATCTGCTGGAAAGAGCGATTTTTGTGGCTCGGCGGCGCTAACCCCACTCATCTTTCAGAATCTAAAGCAAACCCGGCCAAATTTGTTCTGGTTAGCAATACGGCCGATACTTCGACTATTATCGGCAGCTTATTAACCTCGCGCGAACCAGGGACATGACTGTGTGTATTCGGCAAGCGACGGATTCAGATTTTGATCAGATCTGGCCGATTTTTAGCGACGTGGTGTCCGCTGGCGAGACCTACGGGTACCGAACTGATACCGACAAGGCACAGGCAAAACATCTGTGGATGCAGTACCCGAGAGTCACCTATGTTGCTGAAGAGGGCGAGCGTATTCTGGGCACTTATTACCTCAAAACCAATCATGATGGCCCGGGGGGGCATGTCTGCAACTGCGGTTATATGGTGGCACCAGCGGCGCGTGGCCGCGGTCTCGCGACGCGCATGTGTGTGCACTCCCAGCAGGAAGCAATCAGTATGGGTTACCGGGCGATGCAGTTTAATCTTGTGGCAGCCAGCAATGAGGGGGCTGTCCGGCTCTGGACTAAGCTCGGCTTTGCGACGGTAGGCCGGCTTCCTGGCGCCTTTGCGCACCCGAAGTTAGGGTATGTTGATGCCCTGGTCATGTACAAATGGCTTGCGGCATGACAGTGCGGAAGTAAATGAAAACAACTGAAAGCAACTGAAGGTAACAAAGGATAATGGCCATGAAGCCTGTGGACATCAATCAGATACTCCAATCCCTGAGTGAGGGGCCAGCGGAGGGAGTGAGTCTAATGGCGCTCGCCCGGAGCACGGGGAAAAGCCTGCCAGAGCTGCAAAAGTTCCTGCAGACACACCGGGTCTGCTTCATTGAGACGGGTCAGACCAAATATAAACTCAATCCCAATCCGCCTGTTAATGGGCTTCTGAAAAGTGCGCAGCTTGATATCAAGATGCAGATCGCAAAGAAGCGGCAGCAACAAATACTCAATTGGGTGGTGGTATCGGCAGCTATTTTGGTGGCTTTCACGCTGCTCGGCGGCCTTGCCTGATCAGACAGCACCCTGCCTGCGGGAGCAGAGGTCAATACCGATCATCAGGCGCGCCTTGAGTCTTGCGTTTCGAGACTGACAATTGCTCAGTTATTTCCGCTAAAATGCTCCGTAACTAAAGCGCTTATTGAATTTTCGAGGGACAGGGTCCGT
>JASMER010000169.1 GCA_030752195.1 Gammaproteobacteria bacterium | reverse complement strand
ATTATTGTTCTGTCCCATGCTGCCGTCCGTTAAACAACTGCGCTACATCTGCGCTGTCGCCGAGTATAAGCACTTCAGCAAGGCCGCTGAGGCCTGTCATGTCACGCAGTCGACACTAAGTGCCGCTATACAGGAGCTGGAATCACAGCTGGGGGTGGTGATATTTGAACGTAATAAAAAGACCGTACTAATTACGCCGCTGGGCGAAAAGCTACTGCACCAGGCGCGCTTGATTCTTGGCAACGTGGAGGATTTCGTCGGGCTCGCGAAGTCCCATGACGAAGCGTTGACCGGGGAAATCCGCTTGGGCGTGATTCCGACGATAGGCCCTTTTATGTTGCCACAGCTGCTTGCTGAGTTGCGGCATCACTATTCGAAGCTCAAACTTTTTCTCAAGGAAGACCTAAGTGCGAACCTGCTGCAACAATTGCAAGAAGGAAAACTCGATCTGGTGATTCTGGCGTTTCCGTACCCGATGCCAGACATGGAGACACTGGCCCTGTTCAGGGATGATTTCCTGCTGTGTCTGCCACCCGGGCACCAGCTTGAGCGAAGAAAACTGGTCGAGCAGCAACAGTTGCAGGGCGAGAGCCTTCTGCTGCTCGAGGAAGGCCATTGTCTGCGCGACCATGCGCTCGAGGCATGCAAACTGCAGAGTTCAGCAACCGATCTGGTTTATCAGGGGACCAGTCTGCATACGCTCGTTCAGATGGTCGCGAATGGCTTGGGCGTGACGTTGCTGCCCGCCATTTCCATCGCAGCAGATGTGTTGGGGGACACTGATCTGCAGGTCAGAGAATTTGGCCCCGAGAATGTCTCTCGAAAAATCGGCATGGCCTGGCGAAAATCAGATCCGCGCCGCGAGGAGTACCTGTTACTTTCTGAATTCATCAAAGCCAACACCTCAGGCTCGATTCCAATCAGCTAGCCGGCTCGTCCAGACAGGCGAGGCTTGGTCAGCCGCTGGCCTCGGTCATGACGTCCGGGCCGCGATCTTGCTCTTAAATAGGGTGGCTACCCGTGACGAGACACGTCAATGACATTTTGGGCCACTCAGGTATAGTTTGACTCCCGCATCACCAGATCAGGAGACTTCATCCAGCAAGCTATGTTTACGGTCACAGCGACCTTAATCCTCGTACCGAGCTCGATGGAACAAACTATTTGAATAATACTTTTGCCACCCCGAAGAAACGCGCATTGTGCGGAAGGAACTTCTTTGCTTATTCGGTACTGAAGCTGTGCCAAGAAGTTTAGCTGGAGAGAATTGCCGTGAATCTGCCTGAGGACGAAATTCACATCTGGCAAGTAGGGCTCTCCGACGTCGACCCCGCAGCGCTGACGCAACAAGCGCTGGCCTGGCTGCAGGCGAAAGAAATCGTTCGCTATGAAAGGCTTGCTCAGCAGCGGCATCGTCTCGAATTTCTGTTAGGAAAATGGCTGACCAGAATCTGCCTTAGTAAATATACTGGTCTTGCTATAAGTGACTGGCAGTTCACCGATAACGCCTATGGAAAGCCTCAGCCGTCAGAAGGGATTGGCGTGCAAGCCCCCTTCTTTAATCTCTCACACAGCAACGGGCGTGCGGTAATGGCTGTAAGCCGCACACCTGAACTCGGTGTTGATATCGAATTCACCGGCAAGAAGCGGCGAGTGGCCAAGATTGCCCATCGCTATTTCGCAGACGAAGAAATCCGGGCTCTGCTTGCTCTGCCCGAGTCGGCTCAGCAATCGCGTTTTTATGAGCTCTGGTCACTCAAAGAAGCTTACATCAAGGCCAGAGGATTGGGCCTCGCCATCCCGCTGAGAAGTTTTGCGTATACATTTTCATCAAGCAGGGTTAGTTTAAATGAAATGGCCAGAGCGTCTGCTGCGCAGTGGCGCTGGCAAATCTGGCAGCTCCATACCGGGCTACCGTATGCTCTCGCACTAGCTGTGCAGTTGCAGGCCGGAAACTCCAGTCGAAGTCTCAGAGCCTTCAGGTATCAAAACATGACTCGACATTCGGAAGAAGAGATAGCTGTTTTACGGGCGTCTTCTTGAAGGCGCTGACGTAAATTGCCAGCTTGTCTTCATTTGGTGAAAGGCAGGTTTTCCTGCGGCGTGACTTCCCACATTTTAACTGTTCTGAATACATTATCTTTAACCTGAAGAATTTCTGCGTGGTAGCCGTCGAGCTTGACGCCGACGCTTGCGTCAGGAATTGACTGGAGGACCTCCATTAACATGCCGTTCAAGGTGTTAGCTGATTCGCTGTCTAGCTGCCAGGAAAGTGTGCGGTTGATGTCGCGAATGCTGGTACCTCCATCAATCAGATAGCTGCCATCCTCCTGCGCGAAGATGTCTCTATTGCTGTCGGCTAAATCGGTTGTGAATTCGCCGACAATTTCCTCCAGAATGTCTTCCAGCGTCACGATGCCTTTTACCGCGCCGAATTCATCGACCACTACTGCCAGCCGCAGTTTTTTACTCTGGAAATTGAACAGCTGGGTATGCAATGGAGTGCTGTCCGGAATAAAGTAAGGCTCCGTGGTTTCCTGAATGATGGCTGCCTTGTTGAGGTTTTCGGTTTTGATCAGCCTGCCCGCACTGCGCATGTGCAGCACGCCAACTATATTGTCGATATCTTTTCGATAAACCGGCAGTCTGGTGTGCTGCGCACTGGCGATCTGCTCGAGGACGTCTTCCATAGCATCTTCAATGTCAAGCCCTGTCACTTCATTACGGGGCACCATAATCTGGTCTACCTGTACTTTTTCGAGGTCGAGGATGTTCAACAGCATGCCCTGTCGCTTTTTTGGCAGTCTGCTTTCTGACTCGTGCACTACGGTGCGAAGCTCTTCCTGACTTAGCTGCTGATCGCTGCTATCCGCCTGCGGGTGGAACCCAAGGGTACGCACTAGCGTGTTCGACACAAAGTTAACCGCCCACACGATGGGATAAAGCACTTTCAGCAGTACGCCAAGCACGATACTTGAAGGGTAAGCAATCCTTTCCGGGTATAGCGCAGCAATCGTTTTCGGGGTAACTTCAGCGAAAATCAGCACAACAAGAGTAAGCACAATTGCGGTAGTAAAAGGTGCCGGTTCGCCTAGTATTAAGATAGTGATAGAGGAGGCTATTGAGGCAGCAAGAAAATTAACAAAGTTGTTGCCAATCAGGATTACGCCAATCAGTTTGTCTGGCTTTTCTAGAAGTTTACTCGCGCGCGTTGCGCCCGCATGCTGACCCCGGCGAAGATGGTTCATACGGTACTTGTTCAGACTCATCATGCCGGTCTCCGAGCTGGAAAAATAGGCTGAAGCTACAATCAGAGCGAGAAAAGAAAAAATCAGAATGCCTAGTGAAGCTTCGTCGGCTGCCATGGTCTAGGGCATAACAAGATGATAGAAGTGAAAAGGCTTGCTCACAGCGTGGTCCGATTAGCTGACCAGAAATTCAAGGGCGAATTTGGAGCCATAGAAACCGACCAGCAACAGAGCAAACCCGGACAATGTGCCGCGTATAGCCGTGGCTCCACGC
This sequence comes from Gammaproteobacteria bacterium, assembly GCA_030752195.1. GTDB lineage: Bacteria > Pseudomonadota > Gammaproteobacteria > Pseudomonadales > Pseudohongiellaceae > UBA9145. The sequence continues at coordinate 579 of JASMER010000169.1, read as the reverse complement.
CAACCGAGTTGATGGCGACCCCAGAGCAGGACAGCGAACACGACCCAGGCTAGCGCGGAAAAGAAGCTTTTGTGAATAACGCCGTCCCGGCCCCAGATGTCATTGATGAATACAAATCCGGCAACAATCCCGAGGGAAAGGAGTAGCTGTCCCAACCAGAGCAGTTCGAACAGAAGGACTTCCATAGCCTGAAGTGGAGGAAAGCGTTGAAGAAATCCCCCCGCGTGTCCATTCTTTAATTGGTAGTTCTGATAGGCGAGGAAGCCTGCTTGAACTGCAGCGATGGTCATAAAGCTGTAGGCGAGAATTGAGATTAGCACATGACTCGCCATGCCAGCACTCAGATCAGTGGGCGGATAATCACTGGACACGGTGAGCGACAGTATGATGGCCACCACAGCGAGGGGGAACAGACCAAGAAAGAGATTGTCCAGCGGCTTACGTAAACTGCTGGTTAGTACCAGCAGGGAAATCGAAGCGGCGATGAGTGTGCTGATTTCGACAAGTCCGAAGTGGTACCCGGTGCTAGTGTAAATTACACCGGACGCGCTTGTGGCATGGGCAACCACGGCCAATCCA
>JASMER010000168.1 GCA_030752195.1 Gammaproteobacteria bacterium | reverse complement strand
TTAACGACTTCTTTGATCGGTACTTTCACGACGAAGAGTCTCTCATTCTTCTGATCCTGTTGGCTGTTGGTTTGTTCCTGCTGGTGCTGATCGGAGAGTTTCTAGCTCCTCTCATTGCCGCTATTGTGATCGCTTACCTGATGCAGGGTCTGGTGAATCTGCTTCTGCATTATGGTGCTTCTGCGCGCCTGGCTTTTTTCTTCGTTTATACGCTGTTTATCAGTCTCTTCGCGGTTATGTTGCTGTACCTCATGCCAAGAGCATGGGATCAACTGAGGCTGCTGGCGAACGAGATACCAAAGTTTTTGCGCGATTGGCAGTCCACATTAATGTCGCTGCCCGATAATTACCCCACGTTATTTTCTGAAAATCAGGTCGAGACGTTCATCGATGGTTTTGGTGGTGAAGTGGGTGGCTTTGGTCAAAGAATACTCGAATATTCACTGGCAAGTCTGCCGAACGTTTTTGGCTGGATGATCTTCCTGCTTCTGGTGCCCATCCTTGTGTTTTTCGTTATGAAAGACAAAGATGATTTAGTGCTTTGGGCGGGCAATTTTCTGCCCCGTAATCGTCCGCTGATGATACGAATCTGGAAGGAGATGGATGAGCAGATCTCCAACTACATTCGCGGCAAGTTCATCGAAGTATTAATCGTTGGAGGAGCAGCTTATCTGCTCCTAATACTGCTCGATATGAATTACGCGCTGCTGCTGTCTGTTCTCATTGGGTTGTCCGTCATCGTGCCTTACATCGGCGCGACCGTGGTCACGGTTCCGGTTGCAGCAGTCGCTTCCGTCCAGTGGGGGATTGGCAGTGAGTTTTACACTGTGATGATCGCTTATCTGATCCTGCAAATCATAGATGGGAATGTTTTGGTTCCGATTATTTTTTCTGAGGCGAATGACCTGCATCCGGTTGCGATCATCGCGGCGGTTTTGTTCTTTGGTGGCATATGGGGGTTAGCAGGTGTGTTTTTTGCCATTCCGCTGGCGACCCTCGTCAAGGCAATCATGAACGCGTGGCCGAGTCGAGTACAGGCAAAAATGCCCGACGTGAACGAATGACTGCGTTTTGGCGCCTGTGATATAATCAAATTTGAAACGTTTCTCAGGCTCGACATTTATTGAAAACGCGAATCCAGGGTAGTTTAGTTGCAATTGTAACGCCAATGACTGAGCGTGGCACGCTTGATCTGAGGACCTTCGATCGTTTGCTTGATTGGCACATTGAATCCGGTACAGATGCAATCGTTGTGGTTGGTACCACCGGTGAATCTGCGACGCTGAGTCCGGCGGAGCACTGCGAGCTGGTAAGTCATTGTGTGTCCTATGTGAATCATCGCATTCCGGTGGTTGCAGGAACCGGCTCTAACAATACCCGTGAGGCACTTGAATTTACCTCAGATGCGGTGAGTTCTGGTGCTGACGCGGTGCTGCTGGTGACCCCCTACTATACAAGGCCTTCCCAAGAAGGACTCTACCAACACTTTAAAGTGATTGCGGAGTCAGTCGACATACCGCAAATTCTTTACAACGTACCGGGCCGGACAGCATGCGATCTCTCCTTTGAAACGATCGCTCGTCTGACTGAGTTCGATAATATCGTAGGCATTAAAGATGCTACGGGAGACCTCGAGACAGGACTCAGGCTTATGGAGGCTTACGGAGACAGGCTGGCGATATACAGTGGTGAGGACGGACTGTCGCGGGAGCTGATTCTTGCCGGCGCAGACGGCACGATTTCCGTCACAGCTAATGTGGCCCCGTCGCTGATGAGCCAAATGTGTGCTGCTGCATTAGCCGGAGATCAGGCGCAAGCGGAGCAGCTTGACGGCTCCCTGACTTTGCTGCATGAATCACTATTCCTGGAAGGAAACCCGGTGCCGGTTAAGTGGGCTCTGGCGCAAATGGGTATGATAAGTCCCGCACTTCGGCTGCCTCTGGTGGAACTCAGTTCGCGACATCATGCGCAAATTAGTAACGCACTGGCTGCTGCTGGGATCGAAATTAATCTTAACGTTTGAGTTATCGCAATAGACACGGGTGTCGGGAATGAAACTGTTTAGCGCTTATCTTATGCGACCGCTGCTTCTGCTGAGTACGCCACTGTGCCTGAGTTCGTGTGGTCTCATTGATAGAGACAGTGCCTGGTTCGGAGGGGAACGCGGCCTGTTCGCTGATGAAGGAGGATATCAGGCGGCACAGGTGATTCCGGATATGCGGATACCCGCAGAATTAGACAGTTACACAATTGATCAGCTTTTTGTAATTCCCGAGCCTTATTCCGCGGACGCAGTAGCCTTCGAAGAAATCCCTATGCCAAGGCCCATCGAGGAGCGTCGCCGTGAAGGTGTCATCATTCAAAGCTTGTCTGGTGTGCGCTGGATTCTCATTGACGCGACTCCCGGACAAGTATGGCCGCTGATCAGGGATTATTGGACAGAGCTACAGATTGCCCTCGACTATGAAAATCCGAGTGCAGGCATACTGGAAACTTCCTGGGTGGAAATCGGACTGGATCAGAAAAACCGCCACAAGTATCAGATTAGGATTGAGCCCGGGCTACACTCAGGGTATTCCGAAATATACGTCACCCATTTACAGGATCTTCGTGAGAACCCGATTCCGACAGTCGTAACGTGGCCGGAAGAATCGTCTTCTTTGGATCTCGAACAGGATATGCTGCGTTCGGTGTCTCAGTTCTTGGCCGATCGGAACGATATTTACCAGGCGTCTTCCGCTAGCTTGCTGGCTGGTACCATTCAGGCAGAAAGTAAGGCAAACATCATTGCTGGCAGTGGTCGTGATCCGGTTTTGGAGTTGAAGCTGGACTACAACAGAGCGTGGGTTCAGGTTCGGCAGGCCCTGCAAAGCGCCGAGATTGATATCCTCGATGAGAACCGTGATCAGTCTGTGATTAACGTCAGATTTGCCGGCGTTGCTGATGAGCGTGACCCGCCGGGCTGGTTCGGGAGACTGTTGGGCCGTGGCGAGGAAATCGAGCCGAATGAAGCGCAGGATTTCAGTGTTCGGATTCTTGAAACCGGTGCGGCAGTCAATGTCGTCACTGAAGCCCTAGTCAGCAATCCTGAATCGGGAGAACTCAACCAAGAATTGTTGCAAGTCATAAATGATAACTTATCCTGATCATTCCTCTTTTGTAAGTGTTCCCCGGACCGCTCATTGTGAGTGAAACCTTTTTGCCGGCCCTCGTCGTTATGCTGCTTGTCGTCGCAACCGCTGCGATCATCTGCGTGTTTGTCCTGCTTACGAAATTGAATCACTCCCAAATTAACGAGGCCGCCGCCAGTGAGAGACTCACATCGAAGGAAAAGGAGTTAGCTATGTCAGCTGCGGAGCTCGCCGCGGTGAAAGAGGTGCTTGCAAAAAGCCAGTCAGAGTTTATGAGATCGAAAGAGGAGTTGGCAGGCCTGCACGCCCGTTCTGAGTTGGAGCGAAGTCAGTTCGATGAAAAGATCGCGTTTATTGAGCGCTCCAAAGAGCAGCTCGGAGAGTCGTTCAAGAATATCGCTAATGACTTGCTTGAGTCCAAAAGTAAGAGTCTTAGTCAGAGCAGTAAAGAAAATATCACGGCGATACTGTCGCCGCTGCAGGAGAAAATCACGCAATTTGAGAAGCGTGTCGAAGAAACATACGACAAGGAATCTAAAGAGCGTTTTTCCCTGGCCCGAGAAATTAAGTCCCTACAGGCCCTGAACAACAAGATCAGTGAAGATGCGGTTAATCTCACTAACGCCCTGAAATCCGATAACAAAGCGCAGGGCGCCTGGGGTGAGTTTGTACTGGAGTCGATTCTCGAGAAATCTGGCCTCACGAAAGGGCGCGAATATGAAGTACAGGTCGCGCTGAAAGCGGAAGACGGAAGCAAGTCCCAGCCTGATGTTATCGTTCATTTGCCCGAGTCCCGCGATATCGTGATTGATTCGAAAGTGTCGCTAAAAGCTTGGGATGCATTCTGTTCAAGTGACAAGGGGTCTGACAGAGACGCACTGTTAAAGCAGCACATCGCGTCGATCAGGCAGCACGTTAAAACACTTTCAGCTAAGGATTATCAGAATCTTACTGGACTAAATTCGCTGGACTATGTGTTCCTTTTCATGCCTGTTGAGGCCGCCTACAGTTCAGCAGTGCAGGTGG
>JASMER010000167.1 GCA_030752195.1 Gammaproteobacteria bacterium | reverse complement strand
CCGCCTATTATTTTGTTACGGATTTGGGGCATAATAAGGCTCCGTGCGCCGTTGTCGGGGATTTTTCGACTCGCTCCACGTCCGAATATCGAACCCGCACATTCTGAAACGGCACACAACCCTGTTTTCGCTGGCGCACAGGACGCTCCTATGAACGCAAAATCTGAACACCTGTTGGAAAAAATTAGCCGACTGGACACAAGTGGCCAACAGCACTACCCCAATTCATGCAAGGTATACGTTGAAGGTAGCAGGGCCGATCTCAAGGTGCCGATGCGGGAGATTAGCCTGACGGCCACTCAGACCGAGTTCGGTATTGAAGAGAACCCACCTATCCGGGTCTACGATACGTCCGGCATCTATTCTGATACTGACTACACCATTGATTTACGCGCGGGCCTGCCTGCAATCCGGCAGCCGTGGATCGAAGAGCGTCAAGACACTGAACTGCTTGCGGGCGCGAGTTCCACCTATGGCCAGGCACGTCAGCAGGATGTGAAAACAGCTCATCTGCGTTTTGAGCATATCCGTCAGCCGCGGCGCGCCCAGCCGGGTCGTAATGTGACCCAGCTGCACTATGCGCGCCAAGGCACCATCACGCCCGAGATGGAATTCATTGCCATTCGCGAAAATATGGCACGCACTCAGCTGCAAGAGGCCTGTCAGCCGAGCCAGCAGCACTCGGGAGAGGCGTTCGGCGCGCAGATTCCTGATGAAATCACCTCGGAGTTTGTCCGCGCAGAGGTGGCGCAGGGCCGCGCCATCATTCCTGCCAACATCAATCATCCAGAAATCGAGCCAATGATCATAGGCCGTAATTTCCTGGTTAAAGTGAACGCGAATATCGGGAATTCTGCGGTCAGTTCCTCGATTGAGGAAGAAGTCGAGAAGCTGACCTGGTCCGCCCTGTGGGGGGCGGACACCGTCATGGACCTGTCTACCGGCAGGAATATCCATGAGACCCGCGAATGGATTATTCGCAATTCCATGGTGCCCATTGGCACAGTGCCTATCTATCAGGCTCTGGAAAAAGTGGATGGCGTTGCCGAAGAGCTGACCTGGGAAATTTATCGCGACACGCTCATCGAGCAAGCTGAACAGGGTGTGGATTACTTCACGATTCACGCCGGCGTGCTGCTGCGCTATGTGCCGCTGACGGCCAAGCGCGTTACCGGCATTGTCTCGCGTGGCGGTTCTATAATGGCTAAATGGTGTCTTGCCCATCATCAGGAAAACTTTCTGTACACTCACTTCGAGGACATCTGCGAGATCATGAAGGCTTATGATGTGTCTTTCTCGCTCGGCGATGGCCTGCGCCCCGGATCCGTCGCCGATGCTAATGATGCTGCGCAGTTCGGTGAGCTTGAGACGCTGGGAGAGCTGACGAAATTAGCCTGGAAGCACGACGTGCAAACCATGATTGAAGGACCGGGGCATGTACCAATGCACATGGTCAAAGAGAATATGGAGAAGCAGCTGAAAGTGTGTGATGAGGCGCCTTTTTATACACTTGGCCCGCTCACGACTGATATTGCGCCCGGTTATGATCACATAACATCGGGAATAGGGGCAGCAATGATTGGTTGGTTTGGCTGTGCCATGCTCTGCTACGTGACGCCGAAAGAGCATCTAGGTTTGCCAAACAAGCAGGATGTGAAAGAAGGTCTGATGGCCTACAAAATTGCAGCCCATGCGGCAGACCTTGCGAAAGGTCATCCGGGCGCTCAGCTCAGGGACAATGCGCTGTCCAAGGCGCGCTTCGAGTTTCGCTGGGAGGATCAGTTTAATCTCGGCCTGGATCCGACCACGGCCCGTGCCTATCACGACGAAACGCTGCCGAAGGAATCAGGTAAGGTTGCCCATTTTTGCTCCATGTGCGGGCCAAAATTCTGCTCCATGAAAATCTCCCAGGAGGTGCGCGAGTATGCAAACTCCAACACTGCGGGAGACGTGGATCAGGCTATTGACAAGGGGATGGCCGCGATGGCGCAGGAGTATAACGAACAGGGGCGCAAGCTTTACCATAAGGTCTGACGAATGCGGGCGGCGCCATGATGGCTGCGGGCTCAAGCCTTCCAGTGCAGATAATTGATCATGGCCTGCAGGCAAGACTCTGCTAGCCTGCCTGAGCGCTCCGGCGACCAGCCATGATCCGGGTCGGGCGTTGCGCTCGTGTCTTTGAACGGCATTTCCAGCGTCATCGCCAAACAGTTATAGAGCGCGGCCGTCTGGGTGGTGCTCATGCTCATATTGGCCTCACCCGGATTTTTTGCCGGATAGCCATTCTCCGTCTGAAAGTCCGGATTCAGCGAAGCCAGATGCTCCCGGTAATAATCGAGCTGTAATTGATCGGCGTCATCCCAACGGGCCAGGCCCTCGGTTCCGGCGATGAAGCAGTAAGGCAGCGATTCATCACCATGGACGTCAAGAAAAAAGTCGACGCCTGTATCCGCCATTGCCTGCTTGGCTAGAAACACTTCCGGCGCCGATTCCATCGCGGGGTTTACCCATTCCCGGTTGAGGTTCCTGCCGGCGGCGTTGGTGCGAAGATGCCCGCGCCGGCTGCCGTCCGGATTCATATTGGGAATCAGATAGAGATCGCAGGATTGCAGTATTTCCCGGGTAAGAGCGTCCTGTGCATTCAGCAGCCTTTTTATGGCACCTTCCATCCACCACTCTGCCATGGTTTCACCTGGGTGCTGACGCGCGATGAACCAGCATTGCTTTCTGTCGCCCGGCTTGCCGGTGTCCGGCTCCAGACTGAATCGGAGCAGATCAAGATCCTGCCCGTCCAGCGTTTGACCAAGCAGTCGATGTGAACAGTGTACCGCTGTCTGAGCCTCCGCGATCAGTCGGTGATGCCGCTCCATGGAGTATGGGGCGAAGTAGGCGAAGTACACACTGTCGTGTCCAGACACGAAATCAAAGGATAGGACACCATCCGTCAGATCAGTGTCGTGGCGCAGCCAGTTTTCGCGATCATAAGAGTAGCAGACCCGATAATCGAGGAAGCCATCAGGGTAGGCAGCGCCGGCGGCATTTAGAATCCTGATCTGACAGCGAAAGTCTTTTGCGCCGCTGAGCCGGAAATAGAACCATTGATAAAAGTCAGAAGACTTGTCTGACCGAATTTCCAGACAGATCTCATCAGCATTGCTGCCTGGCAGGGCAATGATGTTGCCGCCATCAAACTCTTGGGTGATCTGCATCGGATTATTACCTCCTGGCCGATGGTGTTTGCCTGCAATGGCATTATCCGTGAAATGACTTCGTAATTCACATTCTGCTATCATCTCCGCGCTTTATAATCTGCCTGTCCAATCCGCTAGCCCAGAAGCATGGAAAAGCGTCAGCTGGAACAGTTTTCAACCACCGGTGCGCCGGAGTAAAGCGAGTCGCTGGCCGGGGCAACAGACACAAACCAAGGCGTAAGAGACCGGTCATGACTGCAATGACAGACAATTTAAACGTAGAGTCCAACAATCCATTAATCACGCCGCAAATGCTCAAAGCCGAACTTCCGCTATTGGGGCCTGCACTGGACACAGTGCAGCAGGCGCGCCAAACCATCTTTGAGATCCTTGATCGAAATGACCATCGCCTGTTTGTCGTGGTCGGTCCCTGTTCCATTCATGATCCGCAGGCCGCAATCGATTATGCACACCGATTGAAGGAGCTGGCACCGAAGCTGGCCGACACCCTCTTTCTGGTTATGCGTGTATATTTCGAAAAGCCCAGAACGTCAATCGGATGGAAAGGGCTGATAAACGACCCTCACCTTGATGACTCGTTTCAAATCGAAGAGGGGCTGCGAATCGGTCGCAAGCTGCTGTTGGATATTGCCGGCATGGGTCTGCCTACCTCTACCGAAGCGCTCGATCCAATTTCCCCGCAGTATTTGCAGGATCTGATTGCCTGGTCGGCGATTGGTGCGCGCACCACTGAATCTCAGACTCATCGGGAGATGTCCTCCGGCCTGTCTTCTCCGGTTGGTTTCAAGAATGGCACAGACGGTGGTCTTATGGTGGCGATCAATGCGATGCAGTCCGTTTCCAGTCCCCATCGTTTTCTGGGCATTAACGGTGACGGTCAGGTATCGGTGGTGACGACCCGCGGTAACCCTTACGCACACGTGGTGCTGCGCGGTGGCAGTCAGGGGCCTAATTTCGATCAGGCTCACGTTGCAGAGTGCGAGCAGGC
>JASMER010000166.1 GCA_030752195.1 Gammaproteobacteria bacterium | reverse complement strand
CGACCGTGTCTCCGTTTGAATGCGTCTTATCGTGTTCGCACTTTGGTTATAGAGCAAGTTTAGCTTGCTCTTTGGTCACTTTTTCTTTCAATCGCTTTCGCTGTGATTTTATGCTGCCGAACGGGTTCTCGTGAGGCGTGCCATACAGGGAATCCCTTCATGGTGGCCCCGTGCAGGACGACGCAACAATGTGCAGATGCGCAGTAAAGCGGCACTTTGACTCTCTGCGGCAAATACCCGTTGAATCGGGGTTTAGACTGTCAGGACCCCCTCGGAGACGACAATCCTTGTACCCTGTAAGAATAAGTCACGCTAGCACCGCGGAAATGGCCTCCCGGATTTTATCTACAGACTCGACACCATCAATTTTTATCACATTCGGGCCAGACCCGCCTTTCTGGAGACCTTCATAAAAACCAACCAACGGCTGTGTTTGCTCATGATAAACCGCCAGGCGCTTTCTTACTGTTTCTTCTTGATCGTCGGGCCTTTGAATTAGCGGTTCGCCTGAAACATCATCGATCCCTGACTCTGCCGGCGGATTGAATTCGATATGGTAAACTCGACCGGATTCAAGATGGACGCGGCGCCCGCTCAGGCGCTTCACAATTTCATCATCCGGTACGTCTATCTCCAACACCACATCGGTCTCCACACCTGCGTTAACCATAGCCTCCGCCTGAGGAATGGTCCGCGGAAAACCATCAAATAAGAATCCATTCTGGCAGTCTGGTTGCGCGATTCGCTCCTTAACTAAGGCAACGATGGTGTCATCGGTAACTAAGGCCCCTGACGCCATTACCTGCTCAACTTTGCGCCCTAACTCAGACTTTTCCTTGACTGCCGCCCTCAACATATCACCCGTCGAAACCTGCGGGATGCCGTAGGTTTCTGTAATATATTTCGCCTGCGTGCCTTTACCAGCACCCGGCGCTCCTAACAATACGATCTTCATATTGAGGTCTCCTCAGTCTCTATCGCTTGAGTTAAAGGCCTTGCCTTTTTGCCTCTGCCCACAATGAATCCAGTTCTTCTAAACTACAACTTTCCAACGATCTGGTTTCCGCGCTAAGCCGTGTTTCTATCCATCTGAACCTGTCCTCGAATTTTAGATTAGCTTGTCGCAGCACTGTCTCCGGCTCGGTTTTCTGATGGCGGGCGAGATTAACCGCTGAAAAAAACACATCGCCCAGTTCGCTTGCCGCGCGATCACTGTCACCTTCGCTCAGAGCTTCCTCGAACTCATCCAATTCTTCCCTGAGTTTGGCGATCACTAGTGCAGTTTCTGTCCAATCAAAGCCGGCACGCGCTGCTTTCTTCTGAAGTTTCCTAGCACGCTCCAGAGCTGGTAGGGCCCGAGGCACTCCATCCAATAGACTGGGATATTCTGGTTGAGCGACACCCGAATCAGCAGCCAACTGTTTTGCACGCTTAATCTCTCGTTCCTGGTGCTTTATCTCCTCCCAGCTACTCACTACCTGGTCTGGCGACAACTCAATTGATTCGCCAAATGATTCAATTGCGCCTGTGCTGAACACATGAGGGTGGCGCCGTATGAGTTTTTCCGTCACCGTCTCAGCGACGTCTGCGAAGGAAAAGATATTTGTTTCTCTGGTGAGCTGCGAGTAAAAAACCACCTGGAAAAGCAAATCCCCAAGTTCATCTTCCAGATCCACCATATTCTTACGCTCGATCGCGTCAACTACTTCATAAACTTCCTCGATGGTATACGGAATCAGGCTGTCTATAGTTTGTTCGAGATCCCAGGGACAACCATGTTCAGCGTCTCTCAACATAGCCATTACCTGGAGCAGTTTTTTGATGGCAGTCGCATCAGCTGCAAATTCACATGATTCTTTTTCAGACATAGGTCGGATCAATTGTGTTTTTGTTCAAATACAGCCATCGACTCAACATGGGCCGTGTGAGGAAACATATCCATTACACCAGCAGATTTCAATTGATAGCCTTGTGCAAGCAACTCGGCGCTGTCTCGGGCCAGCGTAGCTGGGTTACAAGAGACATACACAATCTGCTTTGGAGAAAATCTACGTATCTGCCGAATTACTTCAATTGCGCCCGAACGAGGCGGATCGAGTAAGACCCTGTCGTAGCGCTGCTGCGCCCATTCCGCATCGTTCAGGGGCTTAAATAAATCTGCGCAGTAAAACTCCAAACCTTGCAGGTTGTTAAGGTCTGCATTTTCGTAACCCCGCTCTACCAGCGCGTGGCTGCCTTCTACGCCAACAACCTGCGCGCCCTGCTTAGCGAGGGGCAGAGTAAAGTTACCCAGTCCACAAAAGAGATCGAGCACGCTTTCGCCTGGCTGGACAGTCATCAGGTCAACAACTCTGGAGACTATTTTACGGTTGACAGGCCCATTAATCTGCGTGAAATCCACAGGATGAAACGCAAACTGCACCTCCTCGTCCGGCAAAAAGTATGCGAGACGCTCCTTGCCCACATCCGGATAGATCCGATGTACTGAATCGAGCCCTCCCGGTTGCAGATAGCAGTGTATCCGATGCTCCGAAGCAAACTGAGTCATCGCGTCCTGATCAGCGGGAGTCAGTGGCTTCAGATGACGAAAAACTAGCGCGATCTCAAGCGGAGCTTTCAGGTCTGGCTCCGTCTCTCCGGCGGCCACCTCAATCTGCGGAATATCTGCAGCTGAACTTAAGCTAGAAATCAAACTTTTGAGACTGAAAATCAGATTTGAGACTTCACTGACCAGAGCCCGGCAGTCGTCCATGACCGTGATAAAACTTGAGTGCTTCTCCCTGAAACCAACCAGTGCGCCACCTTTTTTCTGCACATATCTCACCGCCAGCCTGGCTTTCCGCCGGTAATGTGAGGCATCAGCTGCCAATTTAGGCAGCAACTCAAAATCAAACGAGGTAAGTCCTGTGGCACGTTGCAGAAGATCAAGCAGCATTTCCTGTTTCATTTCCAACTGCTGATCTGGATGCATATGCCGCAGCGAGCAACCACCGCATATGCCTGAAACGGGACAATCCGATTCTATTCTCGCGTCGTTTTTAAGCAATATCTTTTCTGTGCTCAACACATCGAACTGCGAGCGCGAGTAGACGTATTTAGCCAGCACCGTTTCACCCGCCAGAGCACCCTCAACGAAAGCTACTTTGCCTTCAATGCGGGTGACTCCTCTCCCCTCGTGACTGAGCGATTCAACGTTTACCTCGATCGGTTCGACCGGGATTTTTCTGCGCCGGGATTTACGTGGGCTCATGGGCAGAGAAAACACCAGTAGACACGTAACGATCTCCACGATCACAAATAATGGCGACAATCATTGCGTGCTCGATTTTTTCCGCCAATTGCAGTGCACCGAATACTGAACCTCCCGATGAAACGCCACAGAAAATGCCCTCATTTTCAGCCATGGCTCGCATGGTCTGTTCCGCATCGGACTGTTCGATATCGATGATGTCATCGACAAGCTGCCGGTCGAAGATGCGAGGCAAATAAGCCTCAGGCCACCGCCTGATGCCGGGAATCTCGCTGCCATCCTTCGGTTGCAAGCCTACTACTTGCACCCCAGCATTTTGCTCCTTCAGAAAGCGCGAGACTCCCATGATGGTGCCGGTCGTCCCCATGGAACAGACAAAATGAGTCACTTCACCCTGAGTATCACGCCAAATCTCCGGCCCCGTGCTGGAGTAATGGGCACTGGGATTATCTGAATTTGAAAACTGATCCAAGACCCTCCCTTGCCCTTGTTTCTCCATTTTTAGCGCGAGATCCCGGGCACCCTCCATACCTTCTGTTGAACTCACCAGAATCAAATCAGCACCGTAGGCTAGCATGGAGGCCTTGCGTTCGTCGCTCAAGTTATCAGGCATAATCAGAGTCATGCGATAGCCTTTGGCTGCTGCAACCATAGCCAGTGCTATTCCGGTATTGCCGCTGGTGGCTTCGATCAATCGATCTCCCGGCGAAATCTCTCTTCGACGCTCGGCCTGCAGTATCATGTTTAGTGCGGGACGGTCTTTTATCGAACCCGCAGGGTTGTTTCCCTCAAGCTTTAGCAGGATCGTGTTGTTATTCGAAACAGGGGTTCTCTGTAGACGCACGAGTGGTGTGTCGCCGATGAGATTGTCAATAGAAGAAAAAGGCATGAATACCAGCGCGTCCAACTCGAAGCCGAATTGTACCTCGATTGCTTCCTTAGCCAAAGAGACACTAGAACGAAACGGC
>JASMER010000165.1 GCA_030752195.1 Gammaproteobacteria bacterium | reverse complement strand
CAGAGCCTTTTATCTCGGTATTTGGGAAGAACTAACGCAGCGCACTGAGCCAACTCAGCGCGTGCTGCGTAGTAGAGGTCAGTGATCCTGCAAGAGAACATGTCATGAGAATTAAGCTATCCGAACTGCGCCGGCTGAAATTCATAGAAAAAGTCATCCTACACTGTCACGATCAGAGTCTCTATCTGGTCTCCGTGCAAATGGACAACGAAGAGCGCTATGTCACTGACGAGCAAGGCAGCTTCCTAAAATCATTCAACAAGCTCTCTTTGCAAAGCAAGTTTAAGGATATAACCGTCGGCGAGATGGTGCTCCGACATCAAAGCCCTTATGACGAAATGATCGGACTCTCGGAAGAGAAGTCAGACAATACCCTCGAAGTGCTGATCGGCGGCGAAGCCTACGCGGTGCAGCCGGGCGACGCGGACAGGCTTAATTGAGCACAAAAGCCGAGCCCGACATTGAGCAATATCAATCTCCCTAGTTTTGGGCCGAGGACGAGACAAAGCCGGCATCTGAACTTCCACCCTGACCGACACGCCACCCAAAGTGGAGCGCTACGGCCCCCTCAGCGCTGTTTGCCTTTGCTCAAGTTTTCTTAACTTTTCTAAGCTTCACCTACTTGATGCCCACCACATAGCAAAGCCAGCTGTCGTCATTCGGCGCTTCATCAACCGCCTGCCAATCCGCATCCTCGTCTTCGTCGGCGATATCCCAATACACTTTGCTCATGCGGAAGCCTGCTTCGGCCAGCATTTCGCGAACCTCAGGGATAGTCCAGAATCGCCAATGGTAATCAAACGCTTTCTTGATCATGCTGCCGTCACCGAATTTGAAATGGATAAAGAAAGAGCAGTCGGCAGTGACGGGATTGAAATAGGCCTGCTCCCAGTGGTATTTGAAGCCTTCCCTGCCCTTGATGATCGTGCGCTTGTCGGTCACGTCCGAGGCATAGCATTCCTTGCCACCCATCATGTCCATGACCATGACGCCTTTTTCGCCCAGAGTCTCATAGGCTATCTTGAAATAGTTCAAAACCTCTGCCCGAGTCTTGAAGCACCAGAACGAAAAGTTTTGGGCAGCCAGCACATCAACTTGCGGTACGGTTCTCGAACGCACGTCCTGCTCAAGAACTTCAACTCGCTCTGCCACTTTTGCTTTCAGCTTACCGAGATTGTTCTCAGTCCCCCATGCAAGCGTTTCAGGGCAGATATCAAGCCCAATCGCCTGGCGATTCTTGTCTGACTTAGCCCATTCGCATGACACCGCAAAGGTGCCGCAGAAATCCTCTCTTAGAGTCATTGGCTTGGTCTTATAGGCTTCCCGGTAAACCTGATCGAAAACACGAACCTCATGATCTGGCTCCTGCACTGAATGCTGATAACAGACAAATTTGTCTGCCAGTTCTGCCTGGCAGGGTTGCGCGCTGTTCTTTAGTTTCTTTCCTCGTTTTATCTCGGGCATATCTTCTTTCTCGGGCTGGTTGGGCGAGGCTTAACCTAGCGAATTCAAGACTGATGCACAATAACGCAAAACCGCCCTGCCCGACTGACTCAAGCAGGTCGGTCCAACGGGCTTTTGGACATACGATGTGTCTTTGGAATGCCAAAGAACTTCAGGTAAAAAAGCAAATCGACCAGGTTGACTAGGCGTTTGCTTCGTCCCACTGCTTTACCCGAACTTTGACTGTCTCGATATCATGTTTACACACGCCGGCTTTTGCAATCAGCTTGTAGTCACAAATGTCGCAGCGGACGCATTCCTTAAAATCAATCGCCGGGCCCCTAATTGCTCCGGTCGGACAGGCATGCTCACACACTTTGCACACGTCACACTGCTGCACCCGTTTGATTCTGAACGGTGACAACAGCGAAACCACCCCCAATGAGGCTCCGAGTGGACAGGCATAACGGCAATAGAAACGTGGGATGAACACTGCGCCAAGCAGAAAGCCTGCGGCAATGGCCCAAAGCACCATTGAGCGCGAAATATAGAATACCGTTCCGAATGGCTCAAAGTACTGAAACAGACTCAAATCCGAATAGGCGAGCGCCATCATGACCAAAAAAGCGAGAATGGCATATTTCACATGTATAGCCAGATCGTGGATGGCCTGAGGAACCTGATAGCGAAACTGTTTGGGAAAGATTCGTGTGATGAAATCCTGTAGCGCACCAAACGGGCAGAGTGAAGAGCAGAAAATCCTGCCCCACAGCAGGGCGGTCACCACTGTAAACACAATTACGATCAGCAAAGGCAAATCATTCAGGAACAAAGAAGGACCTAACTTGATGCCATTGGTGATATGGGAAACTGAGACAAAGCCGCCGTCCATCCAGCCCAGGTAGATCAGAGTCACCGTCAGCGCTACCCAGCGCAGCGTTTCCTTTTTCATGACAAATGCCGTCATCACGAGGGCGCAGATAAAAAGCATGGCAAACACCTCTGAAAGGGGTGCGCTGTCAAGCAGCTCAGTCCAGACCGTTTCTTCCGTAAACTGAAACCTCTCGGCGTCATTCTCTGGAAGTGGAATCAGTTCAGGCGCGATGGGTCCCCCGTCGGAGAGCGCCAGGGCAAGTCCGGGCACCTTATAGGCCATCTCATGAATACCGCCGAACTCGCCAACCACTCCCTCAGTGCTGTAGAGGATTGAAAACGGCTCCTTAAGATCAAGCTCAGGCATCAGGACAATAGCGCCGGCAAAGCGCGTACGACCCTTAATTTTGCCGGCGTCTGCGCTACCCGCATAGACAAACCGACGCCTTTCGACCGGGTAGAGTTCGTCTCCCTGCTTGATCGCTAGTCGCTCCTGTCTGAACGGCTGAGATGAATTGCCATCAATCCCTACCAGAAGCATTTTACCTTCCCGCGAACGGCTGCTGGCATCGCGGTCCGCACGGGAATAATCATCGATCCCCAGCATCAGCTCTCCTAGGCCGTCGTGTCCGATGAATGCGAGTGACAAGTGAAGCTCAGTGAGATCTGGCTGGATCACCAGCATCTCCTTGACCAGACCGCTTTCAATCATGTCATCCCAACTCTGGTCCTCATACACGCGCAGTGCCACTGCATCATCACTAGTAGCCGCCACATAGTCAGAATCCGGGAGATAGCTGTGCGCCATTTTACGAGCAGAATCCCTGACGCCCCGCGCTACTGCCCAACTAGTGATCGTTGCGCGGGAGATGCCATCAATGTCTCTGCCTATCCGGAACTCTTCGGTAATGTTCTTGCGGGAAAACTGTTGAGGGAAATATTCGCTGTTGACGAAATCACCGCGGATACTTTTATAAGACTCGATGTAATGCAACACCTCGATGCCAGTCAGCGTGCCACGAAGGTCAATTCCGACAAGGACGTCAATGGGCGCACTGTAGCCCACTTCTTCAGGAGGATAATCCGGTGTTTCAAAAAGATAACCCACCAATTCCGCGTCCGCGCTGCCAGCATCACCCTTGTAACCCCGATAGACGGGAGGGCTCCCCTCCTTCAGAGAGAAAGAATCCGCATCGCGCATGACCGATTTCAGAATTTCCTTGTTGACGGCAATTGGCGCCTGCCCGTGGGCGACATTCATCAAGGCAAACATACAGAGCACAAACATAAGCGCACCTGATTGCGGAAGGGGTACCAGAGATCGACCAAGAGGACTGCGAAGCGCTTTCTTTATAGATAACATTATTATTCTTTAATGCGCATGGACGTCGGTATCGTACACAATTTAGCAGCCTGGAGTAAACGCACAAAGGGCCTTCAGACCTTCCAGAACAACAGCCGATCTGAAAGCACCTGCGCGGCCAGACCCTGACTCAGCTAAGCTACTTGATCCGGTGCTTTTCGCCGGAACGGTGTATGATTAAGGCTCGAAAACACAATTCCCAGCTACAGGGCGCACCATGATAAAACAGTTATTGATAACGATTATCCTGCTTGCTCAGGTAAATTTGGTGGAAGCAGCGGAGCAATCCGAAATTCGCCTCCGGGCACGCGAAGCGGGTCTCATCGTCGGAATTTTTGAACCTGGAGTCTATAATTCCATAACAGATGTAGATGGCGTCCTTGTAGGTCATGAAACAGTTATCAAAGGCGACGACATCCGGACCGGCGTGACTGCCATCATTCCGGTATCAGGCAATATGTATACCCATCCGATTCCTGCCTGGGTCACTGTCGGAAA
This sequence comes from Gammaproteobacteria bacterium, assembly GCA_030752195.1. GTDB lineage: Bacteria > Pseudomonadota > Gammaproteobacteria > Pseudomonadales > Pseudohongiellaceae > UBA9145. The sequence continues at coordinate 55 of JASMER010000165.1, read as the reverse complement.
TGGCTATGGCAAAATGATCGGGGAAACCCAAGTCAGAGAGTTCGGTGAACTGGAG
>JASMER010000164.1 GCA_030752195.1 Gammaproteobacteria bacterium | reverse complement strand
GGCTGATATTTATCTCTTGTGCAGATATTGTGGCAGCCGCCAGCAGCAGACAGACACTAACCCATTGGATAGAGAATTTGTGTGTGAACTGCATCGCACTGCCTTAATACTTCATCATCCAAGGTCACATCCAGTGCCGCCAGCGAATCCTCCAGCTGCTCTGCTTTCCTCGCCCCGATTATCGTTGATGCGACAAAGTCATGCTGCATACTCCACGCTGTCGCAAGGGTGACCGGAGCCAGACCTGCTGCCCCGGCTATCTCTAGATAATGCTCAGTACTCGCCAACGTGCCTTCGTTGAGAAATCGATCCGCCATTGCTCTCTGTCTAGTCTCTCCGGACTGACGATAGTCGGCGAACCGGGAATTTAGCGGCACTTCTCCGAGGTTGTACTTACCCGAAAGAACCCCACCCCCTAAAGGAGAATAGGGTAAGAGTGACACTTGCTCCTGCCGACACACGTTTGCCAACTCATCCATGAAGCGACGATTCAGCAAGGAAAAATTATTCTGTATCGACTGAAACCGGGACCATCCTTCGTAGTCCGCGACGGTGTTAGCTTTGGTCAGGCCATAGGCTGAGTCGTTGGATGTTCCAAGGTACCGGACTTTTCCAGATCCAACCAACCGATCAAGCGCCTCCATGGATTCATCTATTGGTACGACGGTGTCCGGCCAGTGCACCTGGTACAAGTCAATGTAGTCAACGCCCAGGCGCCGCAGGCTGCCCTCAACTGCTGTTTCGACATGATGTCGATCGATAGCCGTGTAGCCGTGTCTGATTGGAGGGACAAACCATCCGGACGCTGCACCAGCTACCTTGGTTGCCACGAGCACGGCATCGCGGGATTTGGTTTTAATCCACTGCCCAAAGATTTCTTCGCTCAATCCGGCCATCTCAGCGGTGGGAGGCACGGGATAAATCTCAGCCGTATCAAAAAAATTGATACCCCTGTCAAAAGCGGTGTCTAAGATTCTAAAAGATTCACCTTTGTCACTCCAGGTACCAAAACTCATGGTTCCCATACAGATCGGAGAAACCCTTAATCCGCTGCCGCCGATATACCGATATTCCATTCAAACTGCTCCTCTTAACACAATGTGGAACATTCAATTCCGGGCAGGTGTGCTATCCGTTTAAAGCTGCGCACAAATGTCTCCCAGATATCCGGTACCCCCGCAATAGGATCTGTCCTGTAACTGGATACGCAAACCGTCTGGATCAGTAAAATAAAGTTCGGGTGTACCCCTTTCTGCACCCCCCCGATTAGGCATCCTTAGACTGATCCAGTGCATTAGGGGCGCAGTCTCCTGAGGGTTTTCCCGAGGCTTAAGACCGTAGTCAACGAGCCGCGCCAAAAGACGATCAACATCGAAATTCTCCACACTGAAGCAAACATGATCGATCCGGCCCGGGACTGCTGGCGCTGATTCTTCCTCCCCACCCACATACATCAGAAATTGCAGTCCGTCGCCGACGCCGATCACGGGAGCACCCGGGCCTTGGTACGCCTGAAAAGTTTTCCCGAACACTTGCGTATAAAACGCATTAGCCCGAGCCCGATTGGAGAGAAAGTTTGTGAAATGACTGTAGTCAATCAGCGTAAACATTCCACCAATCGCCGGCTGCTCGGGCATCTCAAAGCATCCGCCGCCCGCAGCATTACCGCCGCAATAATTGTCACTCGTCAAGTGATAGATCAAACCTTCGTGATCTGCAAAAAACAACTCTGATGCGGCACCCTGTTGCTCAAGCCATGAGGTGGCTGCAACTGACAGTCTGCTCTGATCAGGCGCCGGAGCCACACCCCGCGCGATACCGAACTTTTCAAGCTGAACCTGTATCTGCTCGGCATCAAATTCGGCAACGCTGAGACCGATGTGACTGAACCCGGGCTCTTGCCCTGGAAGAGTGGGGCTCAGTGAGAAAAATCTCGGACCATCGCCCACTCTGAGGAATACCTGTTCACCCCGTCGCGCTTGAACTGGCGCACCGAAAAAATCCTGGTAGAACTTTACTGATCGGGTAACGTCAGTGACCCGCATATCACAAGAATGAATTTTTTGGACCGCGACCGGGCTGGCATCCTGAGCAAAGATACTTGGCGTGGTAGCAACCAGAGAACTCATCTGCAGAAACTCCCTCCGACCCATGTGGCTAGCAAAGCTGAATGTTTTTTTGAATTTTTTGGTCATAATGACTCCGAGGAAAACAGGGACCAGAGATCCGGGGGACCCAAGGCGTGCGATCAGTCACCGGACTTTCTTTCGGGCAATTGCTCAATGTTGCCGATCTCACTTTCCCAGCGACTCATACCGCCAATCATGTGGGCTACAGTGTCGAGCCCCATCCGCTGCAAAGACAAGGCGGCCAGCGCCGAACGGGAACCTTTATTGCAGTACAGAATCAGAGACTCTGCATCATCGAATTGTTTCCTATAGTAGGGGCTGGTGGGATCTACCCAGAACTCCAGCATGCCGCGCGGCACGTGTACCGAACCCGGAATCCGTCCGTCCCTTTTTAGCTCTCTGATATCTCTCAGATCTATCAGAATCAGACCGGGCTCACTCAGACGATTCATGACTTCAGATGGAGTCAGACTGATCACCGTCTCTTCGGCTTCCACCACCAGATCATTTACACTGCGAGTTAGTTTCAGCATAAGTCATAGTCTTAAGTGTAATTGCGAACCAAAACAAACCGATGCAGGACTATCGCCGCAATCAGCGTCACTGCAGCAACAAGCAATAACAGTAATTGGCTAAAACCGAAAAGCCCTCCTGCCGGCAAGGCCAGAGTGAGCCCGGAAATGCCCGTCAATAGACGAACAATCGAAGCTAACGCGCCCCTGCCGAGGTCACCGACCCCAATCAGATAGCCCTGCAAGGCAGCCGATACCAGCGCCACTCCAACAAGCGCCGTAGATAACGCCTGAAGATTTTCCAGCAGTGACCCCTGCAAAAGCAGCGCCGGGTTGAACACAAAGAAGAAGGGCACGAAGTAAATGATTGCCCCCAGGCGCATTGCCTCGACGCCGGCACGCATGGGTGACACATTGGCAACGGAAGCCGCGGCGAATGCTGCTAGCGCTACCGGTGGCGTAATAAAACTTAACATCCCCCAATACATCACAAACATGTGACTCGCCAAGGGGTCGAGTCCTGAGTTTGTCAATGCCGGAACCAGGACAATGGCCAGAAAAATATAGGCAGCCGTCACGGTCATACCAATACCTAGTATGAATGAAGTCAGCGCACCCATAAGCAGCAGGATTAGAATATTTTCGCCAGCCAGATACACCAGGTCATTGGCAATCGTGCCTGCGATACCGGTTACTGCGAGCCCACCGATAATCAGACCTATCGCGGCAAGAATGCCCGCCAGTTCCGCCAGCAATTTCCCCATCGAGGCAACAAGCTGCATCAACCGAGACAGATCAAGACGGTGCTTAGTAAATTGATTGATCACCAGTAACAACGCCGTAGCGTAAAACGGTGCGACGGCTTCACGCTGCAGATAGACAAGCATCCAGATCAGCGCTGCGAACACTGCGATAAAATACCAGCCCTCTCTGAACACGGTTTTTAGATCGGGCAACTCTTCCCTGGGCAGCCCACTCAAGCCCCGCCTCGCCGCGTAGGCATCAATTTGCATGTACAGGCCGAAGAAATACAACAGCGAAGGCACAATGGCAGCTACGGCGACAGCCACATAACTTACATTGAGAAAACTGGCCATGACGAAGGCGGTCGCACCCATTATCGGCGGCATAAAAACACCGCCTGTCGACGCACAGGCCTCGACTCCGGACGCATATTCCTTGCTGAAACCAATCCGGCGCATCGCAGGGATCGACAGCGGCCCGGTCGTGAGAACGTTTGATATAGGTCCACCGCTCATTGAGCCCATCAGTCCGCTGGAAAAAATGGAGACTTTGGCGGGGCCACCGCGCAGATGACCGAGCAACGCAAACGCCAAATTAATAAAAAAAGGCCCGCCGCCCGTGAACTGCAGAGAAATACCAAAGACTAGAAAGCCAAAGACGAGCTGGGCAAAAACGCGCATCGGAATCCCAAATAGACTTTCCTCCCCCAGCACATGAAAGATTGCGACGTCCTGAACCGGGATACTTAACGCGGCAATAACAGTCGGCAGAGAATCTGCAAATGTTGGATAAAGCGAGAATAGCGCAACAATTGCAAACACTGGCCACCCGCCTGCACGACGACCGGCTTCC